>CAYMNX010000656.1:0-5772 GCA_964391905.1 uncultured Rhizobiaceae bacterium | reverse complement strand
CTTGCCCCTCGGGCGCCGGCGCCAGGTAAAAATACGTGTCGAAGCGACGCGGCCGCGGCTTCGGCGTGATCCAGTGCGCGAAGGGCACGAGGAGATCGGTCGCGAGCTCGAGCGCGCCGAGCGTGACGAGCTCGGTGAAATCGGGCGCCCGGCCGAGCTTTTCCTCGAGCCCAGCTGCAATCTCTTTCACCTCCGCGCCGCTCAGTAGGGATTGCCGTCCCACGCGCCGCGCCAGCAGGAGTCCCGCCTCTTCATAAGTCTCGCGAATGCCGCAAACGCGGAGCGCCATCTCTCGCGCATCGGCGCCCGGCGTAGCGCGGCAATGGCATTGCAACTCGGGCGCTGCATCCGCGGCGTCCTGCCGCCCGCCTGGAAACACCAGCGCGCCGCCGGCGAAGACCGTCTCGGCGTGGCGCGTGATCATCAGCACCTCGAGTCCCTTGGCGCCATCGCGCAACAGCAGCACCGTCGCGGCAAGCGGAATTGGATCGGTCAATGTCCCCCGTCGCTCCCCTTATAAGCGATGCGCCACACCGTTCCCGAGCCGTCATCGCTCACCAGCACCGATCCGTCCTGCGCCACCACGACGCCGACCGGTCGTCCCCAGACCTCGCCATCATGCGTCAGAAATCCGGTCATGACATCCTCGTATTCGCCGGTGGCGCGCCCGCCGCTCAGCTTGACGCGGATGAGCTTGTAGCCGGTGCGGGTCTCACGGTTCCACGAACCGTGCAGCGCCGCGAAAATGTCGTTGCGGTATTCGGCCGGAAACTGATTGCCGGTGTAGAAGGCCATGCCGAGCACGGCGGCATGCGGCTGCAGCAACACATCGGGAATAATGACTTTGTCACCCGACACCGGCGGCGTGCCTTTGACGCGCGCGTCACGATGATCGCCGGTGTAGTAATAGGGCCAGCCGTAATAGCCGCCGTCTCTGACCGCAGTAACATAGTCAGGCGGCAGATTGTCGCCGAGGAGATCGCGCTCCTGCACGCTCGCCCAGAGCTGATTGGTTCCGGGCGCGAAAGCGATCGTTACCGGGTTGCGCATGCCCGAGGCGACGACGCGCTTGCCGCTGCCGTCGGGATTGAATTCAAGGATCGCAGCGCGGTCGCGCTCCGCTTCCGGACCGTAATCCTGAACATTGCTGCTCGAGCCGACCGAGACGAGAATCTTCTTGCCATCGGGCGAGGCGATCACGTCGCGCGTCCAATGTCCACCCGACGGCAGCTTCGGAATGATCGTCTCCTTGGGGCCGCGCGCCTTGGTGTCGCCGACGCGATAGGGAAAGCGCACCACCTCCGTCGTCGAAGCGACATAGACCCATTCGGGATTGGGACCTGGCGGGAAGAAAGCGACGCCATAGGGCCGCGAGGCGACCTCGGCGAAGACTGTATTGCTCGCGACGCTGGTCGCGCCGGGCGCTGACCGGAGCACGCGGATGCGATCGCTGCCGCTTTCGGAGAGAAAGATATCGCCATTGGGCGCGAGCTTCATTTGCCGCGGCTGCTTCAGCCCCTCGGCGAAAATCGAGACCGAGAAGCCCGGCAACACTTGCGGCACCGCGCCGGCAGGGCGCGCGACGATATGCGAGAAATTCCGCGCCGACTGCGTCGCGTAGGGCGGCGGCAGATCGCCGACCGTGATCTTGCGCCACACGCCCGGCGCATCCGTGGTGTAATCGCCGAAAGCGCTTTTGCCGGTGAGCACGCGATCGGCGGCCCAAGCGAGAGACGCCGCGGCGAGAGCGAAGGCCACGAGCAAAACCGAGAGTGCCGACCGCCGCATCATCGCCCGTCCTCCACGAGCCCCCGCGTTTAAACCTTGAAGCTCTCGAAGGTTTCCGGCGCGAACAGCTCCTCCGGCTCGAGGCGCCGCGGCGAGAGTCCCTGCTCGTGGTGATAGCGCAGGAAGGTATCGAGCACGTGGCGATTGGGCGCGAAGCCGTAAGCCCACCAATCCTCGCCCAATTCGCGCCGCGCCTCCTCGACATGCGCCGCCAGCCAGGGCAGCATCGTCTGATAAGCCTCCTGATGACGCAGCTGCTCATAGACCTTGCGCTGCACCTCGCTGAAAGCCTTCAGCAGCGATTGCGCGATCCAGCGATTGGCCTCGTAGATCTCGCGGCGGATCGCAACCGTATGCATGATCGGAAAGATCTTGGTCTTGCGGAAATAGGCGCGCTCGATCTCGACATAGTTCTCGAAAAGCCGTTTCACCTTCTGCGGCTCCGAATAGAAGGTCGAGGGCGGATGCGGCGCGTGGATCGCGTCGAGCTCGCCCGACGCGATCATGGCCGAAAGCGTCTTGTCGGATGGGATCGCGCGCACCTTGAATTTCGCCGGAAGATTGAGGGCGATCTTCTCCTCACGGCCCGGCTCGAACAAGCCGCCGGTGAAGTATTCGGCGCTCGCCGGGTCGACGCCGTACTCGTCCTGCAGAATGCCGCGGATCCAGACGGGCGCCGTCAGCTGATATTCGGGCGTGCCGATCTTCTTGCCGATCAAATCCTTGGGCTCGCGGATGCCGCTCTTTGCCGCCGTGTAGATAAAGCTGTGACGGAACATGCGCGAAGGGAAAACGGGGATCGCGATGAAGGGCCGCTCCGGCTTCGACAGCGACACGGTGTAAGAGGAAAGCGACATCTCGGCGAGATCGAACTCGCGATAGCGCGCCATGCGGAAGAAGGTCTCTTCGACCACATGATTCATGCAGACGAGATCGATGCCCTCGGGCCTGACGCTGCCATCGGCGAGGGCGCGCACGCGGTCATAATCCCAGCTCGAAAACGACAAACGCAGCTTCGACATCCCATGATTCCTATCAGCCTTTGACGCGGCTATGATATGGCCTTAACACCGCTGCCGCCACCTCACCTTTCGGGAGATTCAGATGACGCCTCTCACGCTCGCCCAGGCCTCCATCATCGTCGACAAGGCCCTCGAGCATGGGCGCGGGGCGAAATTCAAGCCGCTTGCCGTCGCCGTGCTCGATGCCGGCGGGCATTTGACCGCCTTCAAGCGCGAGGATGGCGCGAGCATCCTGCGGCCGCAGATCGCGCAGGGAAAGGCCTGGGGCACGCTCGGCATGGGCTTCGGTGGGCGCGAATTCGCGCGCCGGGTGCAGACGGGCCCCGCCTTCCTCAACGCGCTGATGGTGGCATCGGAAGGCAAGGTCGTGCCGGCGCCGGGCGGCGTCCTCATTCGCGACGCCGAGCGCAATATCATCGGCGCCGTCGGCATTTCCGGCGACACCTCGGAGAATGACGAGGCCTGCGCCGTCGCCGGCATCAAGGCGGCGGGGCTTATTCCGGATACGGGGGAGTAGTCTACTCGACCGATTGACTGCGGCGCCGCCGCCATAGCGGATAGGGATTGCGCGTGGCATTGGGCGCATAGGGCCGGGCATTCTCGATGAGGGCCGCGCCCATGGTCTCGAGCGCGATATAGCCCATGACATCGCCGACGCGCGGGATGCGCTTGGTGCCGCCGACGACGATCGCCACCGGCGCGCCGCGGCGCGCGAGCCGGCCGATGACCTCGAACATCGTGTCCTGCGGGCGAGCCAGCACAAAATCGTCGCGTGCGAGATCGCGTAGCGTCAGCGATTCGTCCCGCGGCTTCCAGAGCTTCACCCCGGGATCGAAGCGCACATACCCGACCAGGCGATTGCCGGCCGCGACCATTACATAGATCGGATAACCGGTATCGACGAGCGAGGCGATGGCGTCGCCCGCTTTCTCCTCGGCCGGGCGGAGCTCGAATTCGGTCGACATAGCGCGCTCGGCCGGCCTGATGCGATCGAGATTGGCCTGCAGCGAATCCGGCACGTCGTGACCCTTGCCGGCAAGCTTCAAGGTATAGACGCTTTGCGGCAGGATGGTCCGCCGCACCGCGATCGCCAGCGTCACGACGATGATCAGCGGCACGATCACGTTGTAGTCGCGCGTCAGCTCGAACACCATGACGATCGCGGTCATGGCGGCACCGGTCGTGCCGCCGAGCATTCCCGCCATCCCGACCACGGCGTAGTCGGCGACGCTGATATTGAGCTGCGGCGCCAGCATGTGGGTGACGCTGCCGATGATGCCGCCAAAGGCGGCGCCGATGATGAGCGAGGCGGAGAAGACCCCGCCGCTCCCGCCCGAGCCCAGAGTGACCGTCGTCGCGACGAACTTCGCGATGAAAAGCAGAAGGAGGAAGTAGATCGAGGTGTCGTCGCCGCGGAGAATATCCTGAAGCGCCGCATAGCTCGGCCCCTCGATCTGATAATCGCCGGTCACGAGCTTCATGCCGTAGATGAGCACGCCGATCGCGAGCATCGCCGCCGCATGGCGCAGATAGGGATTGGGAATGCGCTCGGTGAGGCGCTGCTCGGTCCAGCCGAGGCCCCAAATCATGAACCAGGATAAGACGCCGAGGAGAATGCCGAAGAAGACGAAAGGCACGAGGCCGAGAATGCCCGAGATGTGAAGCTGCGGCGCAATTACGGTCTGCACCAGGAAAGTCGGCTGCAGGCCGAAGAAGAAGCGCGCGACGAAGGTGCCGGCGCCGGCGGCGACGGTCACCGGCAGCAGGGTGCGCGGGCTGATCTCGGGCATCATAAGCTCGATCGCGAAGACGATCGAGCCCAGCGGCGCGTTGAACGCCGCGGCGAGGCCGGCAGCGCCCCCCGCCGCGACCAGGGTCATGCGCTGCCATTGCGCGAGGTTGACGAGGCGGGAGACACGCGAGGCGAGCGCCGCACCGATCTGAACGATCGCCGCCTCGCGCCCGACGGAGCCGCCCGAGCCGCTCTGAATTCCGGCGGCGAGCGATTTTATCAAGGCTGGGGCCGAGCGCACCCTGCCCTCGCGATGATAGATCGCATCGATGATGTCGGAGACGCCCTGACCGCGGCGGTCGGCCGGCTCAAGCCGCGTCAGAAAAACGACGAAGAGCCCGCCGATGATCGGCGAGAAGATGACGAGCGGCCCGAGCCAGCTCGAGGGCGTATGCGTGTTGGGATCGTAATAAAGCGAGAATTCGCCGAGAAAGAAGAAATCGTGGATCGCGGCGACGATGGCGCGGAAGAGCACGCCGGCAAAACCGGCGGCGGTGCCGATCGCCAGCGCCAGGGTCGAAAGCTCGGCCAAGGTGGCAATGCGCCCCTCGGGGGTAGGTTGAAATCTCGCACGCAAAACAGTCGCTCCCGTCCCGGCCGCGGCGCCGCTCGGATACGATCCATATAGCGCATTCGTCCGGCGGAAACGCGGAAAAGCCGCGTGAGAACCGCGCGACCATCGCGCGGCGAAAGGCCTCGCGACGGGAGCGGCGCCCCCCGGGCTGACAGGCCATGCGCGCCGCGCTAGGATTCGGCGATGGATGACGTCATAGCCCCCCGCGTCCCGCCGCAGGTGCCGCCGGTCGAGCCCCAGCTCCTCGCCTCGGCGATCTTTCTCTTCCAGGAATATCTCGCGCGCCTCGCCGCCGAGGCGCTGCCGGAAGACGAGGAAGGCGAAGCCGATAAGATGGAGATCGACACCCGCGCCGTGCTCGACCTGTTCGCCGAGGAGCTCGGCACCAATGTGCAGACGACCCTTACCCTCTATCTACGGGTGACGGCGCTTTATCGGCTGCTGTCGCAGAGTCCGTCGCTCGCAGACCTTGCTCTCGACCCGGAACAACCGGGCGGCGGCTTCACCGAGGATGCGCTGGTCGCCGCGGCGCGGCTCGACGTCAAGGTGATGCGTACCGGATCGGATGGCGCCGCCGATTTCGATGCGCGCCAATT
>CAYMNX010000655.1:0-8400 GCA_964391905.1 uncultured Rhizobiaceae bacterium | reverse complement strand
TCGCCGAAGCCGGCGACCTCACCGTGACCGTGACCGTCGAGGCCGGGCCCGAGGACGAGCCGGCGCAACGTGGCTAAGCTGCGGCGAGAAGCGCCGCGACATGATCACCGATCGCGAGCGACGCGGTGAGCCCTGGCGATTCGATGCCGAAAAGATTGACGAGGCCGGGCACGCCATGGGTTTCCGGTCCTGCGATCATGAAATCCGCCGCCGGTTCCTTGGCGCTGTTGATCTTCGGTCGAATCCCCGCATAGCCGGGCTGCAACGCATCCTCGGGCAGCGCCGGCCAATAGGTCCGGATCGCGGCATAGAATTTGTCGCCGCGGCGCGGATCGACCGTGTAGTCGATGCCATCGATCCATTCGGTATCGGGGCCGAACCGCGCGGCGCCGTTCATATCGAGCGTCAGATGGACGCCCAGCCCGGCATGTTCCGGGACGGGATAGACGAGGCGCTTGAACGGCGCGCGACCTGCAAGCGTGAAATAGACGCCGCGACAGTAATAATCCGGCGGAATTGTCGCGGAAGGAATTCCGGCAATGCGCCGCGCCAGGGACGGCGCATAAAGCCCGGCGCTGTTGACAAGGATCTTCGCCTCGAGCGTCATCGCCTCGGCGCCGCCGATCTCGAGCGCGAAGCCATGCGCTGTTACGCGGCCCGCCATCACCGGCGAGCGCAGCACGATTTGCGCGCCGGCGGATTCAGCGTCAGTCTCCAAGGCGAGCATCAGCGCATGGCTGTCGATGATCCCGGTCGAGGGCGAATGAAAGGCGGCGACGCAGTTGAGCTGCGGCTCCATCTGGCGCGCCGCCTTCTCGTCGATCCATTCGAGATCGTGAACGCCGGCCGCCTCGGCATGGGCGATGACTTTGCGCAGGATCGCGATCTCGGCCTCCGTGACCGCGACGACGAGCTTGCCGATGCGTTGATGCGGGACATGGCGCTCGGCGCAGTAATCGTAGAGCGCTTTGCGACCGGCAACGCAGAAGCGCGCCTTCAGGCTGCCGTCCGGATAGTAAAGCCCCGCATGGATCACCTCGCTATTGCGCGAGGAGGTGTCCTGGCCGATCCAGCGCTCCTTCTCGAGCAGCAACACCTCGCGGCCGGCGCGCGCCAAGGCCCGCGCCACCGCCAAGCCAATGATGCCGCCGCCGATGACGACGCATTCGACGGCCTCGCTCATCAGATCCTTTCGAGAATCTCCAGGCCGCGCACGCGATCGATCAGGAAGATCAAGCCACGATCGTCCTGATAGACGTCGTTGCTCTGGCAGCGCTTCGCGCCCGGCGCCGGATCGGGAACGTAATGCGCGACCTCGCGCGGCGTATGCGGATGCGAGATGTCGATGATGCGCAGGCCCTGGGCGAACCAGGCGAAGGGCACCTCGGTGCCGCGGATTTTCTCGACCGGCTGATGGCAGCCCGTATTATTCGGATGATTGCCGTGATCGAGGCCTTCGACCTGGAAGGTGCCGACCGGGATCGGCTTTTCCTCGACGGTGATATCGACCATCCACATGAAGGCCGGAAGCGCGGTCTCGGGCCGCTGCACATCCTCATCGGCGACGATCGCGAATTTGCGGCCGAAGATATCGAAGGGAATCGGCACGCAGGAATGTGTCGGGCAGGCGAAGGGCGGGCTCCAATCGAGGCCGGAGACAAGCTTCGGCTTCGACATGTCGTCGATGTTGAGAATGTAGAAGCCGCCTTGCCAATAGCTCGTATAGAGCCGGTTGCCCATGCGCAGCGGATGATGGCAGCGCGTATCCGTGCCTTTCCAGGTCGGCGTCTCGCCGCCCGCGATCCACTGCCCCGGTGCCCACCAGCGCCCAACCTCTTCCGGCTTTTCCGGATTCTTCAAATCGAGAATCATCGCGATATTGCCGCGATAGCCCTCGACCGTCGGCGAGCAATAGACATAGCGGCCGTCGAAATCGTAGCGGTGGACACCCATGCCATGCGTAACCCAATCGGTGATCTTCTTCGGCTTCAAGGGATTGCTGACATCGTAGATGCCGAGGCCGCCTTTGAAGCCGCTCGTATCGCCCTTCCCCGCCGGATCGACCTCGTGATTCGTCACCAAAAGTCCGTTCACGGCCCGCGCCTTATGCGAGTGCGTGCCGGCCGGCATCTCGTAATAGGCGATCTCCTTTGGATTCTTGGGATCGCGCACGTCGACGATGCTGGTACCCGACGGCGCATGGATATGGCCGATATAGGCGAAGCCACCGGTCACATAGACCTGCCCGCCGCCATAGCAATCGTAAAACCCGACTCGCTTCACGCCTTTTGCTGAAACCATGCCGATCCCTCCCCTGGTTGCCCTTGATCCTATCGGAATTTCCAAATTCGCCAAGCCTTCCGGCGCGTCCGCAAAACCGTCGCAAAAGACGCGCGGGTAGGACGATGCGCCCAATTGACTTTCGCCTCGCTTTGGGGAGGCTATCGGCCATGAGCGACGCTTCGATTACCGCCGACCAAACCTCCCGCCTTTGGCAAGAGCACGAGCCCGGCCCCGTTCGCCCCGGCAGCGACCGGCATAAGGTCATGTTCTGCCGCATGCTGCTCGATACCTTCAACCCCTACAAGCCCGCGGTCATCGACTGGCCGAAGCTCGACGCCGAGGCCCGCGACCGGCTCATTAGCCTGCCGATCTGGGACATCGCCGTGCAGACCGAAGGCAAGGCGAAGCTGCGCGTCCTCTCTTACGGCGAGACCATCCGCGACCATCTTCTGAAGCAGGCGATCGACCTTAACGGTTTCGAGGAAGGCCGGCACAAGGAAGTCCTCGCCAACATGGTCGAGGCCTACGGCATCAAGCTCGAGCCCGAGCCGCGCTATGTCAAGCCGCGCGATGCCGAATGGGCCTTCATGGTCACGGGCTATAGCGAATGCATCGACAGCTTCTTCGCCTTCGGCCTGTTCGAGCTGGCGAAGCGCTCAGGCTTCTTCCCGCCCGAGCTCGTCGACACCTTCGAGCCGGTGATGCAGGAAGAAGGCCGGCATATCCTCTTCTTCGTCAACTGGGTCGCATGGCACCGGCGTCAGCTGCCCTGGTGGAAGCGGCTGTGGTTCGCCCTCAAGATCCTCGCCGTCTGGGCGTTCCTCATCTGGGAGCGCATCGGCATCGCGCGCGGTATCGGCGGCGCGCCCGACGCCGACAACAACTTCACGGTGACCGGAAGCAAGGCGGTCAGCGGCGCCGATATCGATACCGCCGAGCTCATGGATATTTGCCTCGCCGAGAATGATCGCCGGCTCGGCGGCTATGACAAGCGGCTCTTGCGGCCGATGACGATGCCGCGGCTCGTGCGCTTTGCGCGGCTTTTCATGCGCAGGAAACGCAGCGTGCCGATCGGCTCCGAAGCGCATAAGCAGATCTTCTGCAAGCATTTCCACGATACCTATCAGGATTACGATCCCGAAACCCTGCCCTGGCCGGAGCTCGATGCGGATGCGCTCGCGCGGCTGCGGTCGGTGCCGTTCTGGCAAGAGGTTCTCCATACCGAGCTGCGCGCCGGCGCCATCGTCAAAGCTTTCACCGAGACGATCGACGATCCGGTGCTGAAAGAGGCGGTCGCGCTGCAAGGCTTCGAGGAGGCGCGCCACGCCGAGCTCATCCGCGTGATGATCAGGCGCTACGGCATCGACGCGAAGGAAGTGCCGCTCGACAAGCTGCCGGCCGATATCGAGACCGCGTTCAAGGATTTCGGCTACGGCGAATGCGTCGACAGCTTCCTCGGCTTCGGCGTCTTCAAGATCGCACAGCAATCGGGCTTCTTGCCCCAATCGATGTTCGCGATCTTCGATCGGCTCATGTATGAGGAAACGCGGCACATCGTCTTCTTCGTCAATTGGATGGCCTATCGCCAGGTGCAGAAGAACCGCGGACGCATCTGGTGGCGCGCCGCGGCCTCGCTGCGCTTTTACTGGCGCGCGCTGAAGCGCCTCGTCGGCACGGCGCAGCGCGGCGCCAAGGTCAATGACGGCAAGGATTTCTCGGCGACGCAGGCGAGCATGTTCCTCGACGGCTTTACCTTCCGCCGCTTCCTCGAGGATTGCTATGGCGAGAATGCGCGGCGCATGAAGGAGTTCGATCCCGAGCTGCTGCGGCCGAGCTTCCTGCCGGCGCTCGCCGATGCGGCGCTGACGAGCCTCCGGCTTTGGAACTTCCGCCGCCGCCCCGCCGCCTGATGGCGCAACGCGCCGCGCGCCTCTAAGCTCTCGCTCCATGAAAATCGCCACCATCCTCGCGGCGATCGCAGGGCTCGTCCTCGGCACCGCGATCGTCGGCTATTTCGGCTTCGCCGCGGTCGGCGACGCGCTCGGGGCGGTTGGCTGGGGCGGGTTCCTCGTCGTCTGCCTTTATCATTTGGCGGTGATCGCGTCCCTCGGCCTTGCCTGGTTCGCGATCGTGCCGGGCCATCGCCATGCACCCGCCTATCTCTGGGGCCGGTTGATCCGGGATTCGGGCTCCGAGGTCCTGCCTTTGTCGCAGATCGGCGGCTTCATCATGGGCGCGCGCGCCGCCACGCTATTCGGCCCGTCCTTGACGCTCGCTTCCGCCTCGACCGTCGTCGATGTGACGGTCGAGGTGCTGGCGCAGCTCAGCTACACCCTCCTCGGCCTGGCGCTCCTGGCGCAGCTTCGCCCCGATGCCAGCCTCATCTATCCGGTGAGCATCGGCATCGCCTTGGGCTTCATCGGAATTCTGGGCTTCGTGCTGCTGCAGCGCCGCGGCGCGGCTTTCATCGAGCGGCTGAGCAAGAGACTCGCGGCGAGCTGGCTTCCCGGCGCCGCCGCGCGTGCCAAGCCGCTGCAGCAGGCGCTCGACGATATCTACGCGCATCGCGTCGGCTTGGCCGGAGGCTTTGTCCTTCACTTTCTCGCCTGGATCGCGAGCGCCGGCGAGGCGTGGCTTGCGCTTCATTTCATGGGGCTGACGCTCGGGATCACCGCTGTGCTGACGATCGAGAGCCTGCTCTACGCGATCCGCAGCGTCGCCTTCGCCGTGCCGAATGCCGTCGGCGTTCAGGAGGGCGCCTATGTCATGCTCGGCGCGATCTTCGGCCTGCCGCCGGAGATGGCGCTCGCCCTGTCGCTCTTGAAGCGCGGACGCGATGTTACCATCGGCGTGCCTGCGCTGTTGGCGTGGCAGGGGCTGGAGGGCGGCGCACTTTTCCGCCGGCGCGGCGCCGCGCGCCTCCCCCTCGACCCTGACGCCGGCTCGCCGTCGTGACCGCCGAGCCAATCGCCGCGCCGCAGCCGGCGAGCCGCTTCCGCACGATCTATCCCTATCTCCTGCTCGCCCTTTGCATGCTGATGTGGTCCGGGAATTGGATCATGGGGCGCGCACTGCGCGACACGGTGCCGCCCTTCGCCCTCACCTTCTGGCGCTGGGTGGTCGCGGCACTGCTCCTTGCGCCGATTGCGCTACCCCGGCTCAAGGGAAAAGGCGCTCTCCTGCGCCGGTCCTGGCCCT
This sequence comes from uncultured Rhizobiaceae bacterium, assembly GCA_964391905.1. GTDB lineage: Bacteria > Pseudomonadota > Alphaproteobacteria > ATCC43930 > CGMCC-115725 > CAIKMD01. The sequence goes on along the minus strand of CAYMNX010000655.1, from coordinate 2,919 downwards.
TGCTGCTCGCGCTGGCCGTCACCGGCGGCGCGCTCAACCAGGTCGCGGCCTATTTCGCCTTGCGCCATACCGAGACCGTCAACGCCGTCCTGCTCAACGCCGCCTCTCCGCTCTTCATCATCCTCGCGAGCTGGTTCTTTGACGGCGAGAGGACCAGCTGGCGACAGATTCTCGGCATGGCGCTTTCCTTCGTCGGCGTTCTCGTGATCATGAACCGTGGCGATTTGAGCCAGCTCGCGGGGCTTCGCTTCAGCATCGGCGATCTCGCGCTTCTCGCCGTGATGCCGCTTTGGGCCTTCTATACGATCATGCTGCGCCGGCGCCCGCGCGAGATCGACAACATCGCCCTCATCTTCCTGCTCGGCGTCTTCGGCCTTGCGGCGCTCGCGCCGGCCTATGCGGTCGAGCGGCTTTATTTTCCGCCTGTGCCATGGTCGTGGCAAACCGTCGGCGCGGCGCTCTATATGGGTGCCTTCGCCTCGGTCGGCGCCTATCTCTGCTGGAACAAGGGCGCCGAGCTCCTCGGCGCCAATCGCGCCGGCTTCACCACCTATCTGATGCCGGTCTTCGCCACGATCCTGGCGGTCGTCCTCCTCGACGAGGAGGTCCATTTCTTCCACGCGATCGGCAGCACGACCATCATTCTCGGCATCTGGCTCGCCACCACCGTCCGGCGCGGGGCGAACGAGCCGGACGCTTAGCGCTTTGCAAGCGCCAATACCATCCGCTTGGCGGCGTCGAGCGCGCGCGTGACGGCCTCGCGGCGGTAATCCCAGATCGGATCGGGCTCAGGCGGGTTGATGACCATGGTCGCATTGGCTTCGAACAGCAGCACCGAACCGTCGTGCGCGAGACCGAAATCGATGCCCATATAGTCGAGGTGGAGCTTACGCCTGATCGCACCGAGCGCCGCCATCCCCTTTGCGCCCAGCACGGCGGGCATGTTCTCGAGGAAGCGCTGCTCCTCCGCGCGATGCGGCGCGCTCGCGGCCATATCGGCCGTGAAATAATGCACCTTCCAATCCGCCGATATCGCGAGATGTAGCGGATAGATCACGCCGTCGATCACCATGACGCGATATTTGCGCGCAAATCCGTCGGCGCCCCGCGCATCGAGATAGTCGATCGCCAGGAGCTCATCGCCCGGCAGCGCTGCGACCGCGGCGCTGAGGTCCTCTGGACGATCGACGCGGATGAAATGCCGGCCAGTGTGAAAGCCTGGCGCCCGCAGGAGCAGCGGAAACTCGAGGCCCGAGGCAGCAAGCAGCGACGCGCGCGACGTCGTTCTGATCGCGGGCACCACGACATTGCGCAAACCGGTGAGGCGCTGGGCGTTTGCGGCGCGGCCGGTGACGCGCACGCGCGCCGGCGGATTGATGGTGGGCGCCTTGCTTCGCGCGACGATCTCTTCGGCCCGCGTTAAAGCCGCGCCGCAGAGATCGGCATCGCCGATTGCGTTGACGATGACGGCATGCGGCGGAAGTGGCTGCGCCGGATCGTAAAACTCGGCATAAAGCGCCGCTATCGCGAAGACCTGGTCGTCGAGAAAGCGCTGCGTCGGAATATTGCCGCCCTTGGCCGAGACGAGCAGCAGGACCGGAACCGCGGGCGCGGTGCCGCGATAGCGCTGCATGACGATCGCACGCCCGGCGAAGCCTTTCTGCCAATGCGGCGCCGCCGCTCCATCATCGCCAAGCTCGGTCAAGATCCGCGCCAAGCCCTGATGGGCTTCAGCGCAATCGGGATCGGCCGCGAGTGCCGCCTCGTAATGGGCGCGGGCAGCGTCGAGGCGGCCATCCTCGGCAAGCAGATTGCCGAGATTGACGCGGGCGACCGGATTGCCCGGATGGCAGTGCACCGCTTGCTCATAGGCAGTGCGCGCGGCCGAGCGATGGCCGCTCGCATAAGCCAAAGTGCCGAGCTCGTTGAGCGCTGCGAAATGCGTCGGATCGCGTTGCAGAATTTCGAGATAGACAGACTTTGCCGGCTCGTCTTGCCCCGTCGCGGCAAGGGCGCGCGCCCGCGTCAGCTTGGACGCGATGTCGCTCTCGCTCACGGCAGGATCGCGAAAACGCGCGCGGGAAAGCCGGTGCCGTCCTTGATGTCGGGCCAGGTGACCGAGACGAGCGCGCCCGTCTCCGGCACCTTGTCGAGATTGGCGAGAAGCTCGATCTGATAATGATCGGTGCCGAGGATGTAGCTCTCGAGCGAATAGTCGTCCTTGCTTGTCGCGAGCCCCGGATCGGTGTCGGTCGTCTCGTGGCCCGAGGCGGTGATGTGCCGCGTCTCGTAGAGATATTGCAGCGCCGCCTTGGTCCAGCCGGGATAATGCGCGACGCCCTGTGCGTCGACATTCTGCATCGCCGCCTGATCGGGCCAGCGCTTCGACCAATCGGTGCGCATCGCGACGAAGGCGCCTTTGGGAATGGCGCCGTGCTTTGCCTCCCATGCTTTCACCGTGCTGAGGCTCAGCACATAATCCGGATTCTTCGCAACCTCGCGATGGACGTCGATCACCACCAGCGGCAGCAGCATTTGGTTTACCGGAATCTTGTCGGCCGTGCGCGCGCCTTTATGGAAATGAACCGGCGGATCGACATGCGTGCCCCACTGCCCGACATGGCAGAAGAGCTCGGCGCGGAAGCCATCCTTGTCGTAATCGTAGATGACCTTACGCGTCATCGGATCGAAGCCCTTCCAATGCGGAATATCGGTATCGAAAGGATGCGTGAGGTCGACCCATTTCTTCGCCTGCAGCGTCGCATAAAGATCCCAGAGACCAGCGGCCCGGGACGCAGCAGCTGAAAGCCCGAGACTTAGCGCAACGAGGCATACGACGAGAACGGTTCTTGAATTCGTCACCCCCGCGAAAGCGGGGGTCCAGGGGGTACCGCTCGTCGCTTGCCCTGGATTCCCGCT
>CAYMNX010000654.1:0-13082 GCA_964391905.1 uncultured Rhizobiaceae bacterium | reverse complement strand
AGCTTGACGAACGTATCGACGGCCCGGTCGAAGGCCAGGTCCTGTTGCGTCACGCCGATGATGATGCCACCGAAGATGTTGACGGCGGTAATGATGAGGCCGGCGATCGCGTCGCCGCGCACGAACTTCGAGGCGCCGTCCATGGCGCCGTAGAACGCGCTCTCGTCTTCGAGCTGCTGGCGCCGCTTGCGCGCCTCGCGCTCGTCGATCATGCCGGCCGAGAGATCGGCGTCGATCGCCATCTGCTTGCCGGGCATCGCGTCCAAGCTGAAGCGCGCGGCGACTTCGGCGATGCGGCCCGAACCTTTGGTGATGACGACGAAGTTCACCACCACCAGGATGATGAACACGATCACGCCGATGACGAAATTGCCGCCCATGACGAAGCCGCCAAAGGCTTGGATGACATGGCCGGCCGCGGCGCCGCTCTCGCCGCCATGGCTCAGGATAAGACGGGTCGAGGCAAGATTGAGGGCAAGGCGCAGCATCGTGCTGATGAGCAGCACGGTCGGGAAGGACGAAAATTCGAGGGGCCTCTCGATGAAAAGGCCGACCATCAGAATCAGCACCGAGAAGGTGATCGATAAAGCGAGGCTGATGTCGAGCAGCCAGGTCGGCATGGGCACGATGAGAACCGCCAAGATCGCGACGACGCCGAGGGCGAGCGCGATCTCGCCGCGCTTTAGCGCGGCAGTGAACCTCTTGACGAGGACGCCGAGCTGATCGGCGTTTTGAGCGGTGGCGGCTGCTTCGGCCATGGTCGGTTAGACGGCTGCGCGCTCGGCGTCGGTGTGATGCGGGACGGCAACGCCTTCTTGGCGATATTGCTGCAATTTGTTGCGCAAGGTGCGGATCGAGATGCCGAGGATATTCGCGGCATGGGTGCGATTGCCGAGGCAATGCTGCAAGGTCTCGAGGATGAGATCGCGCTCGACATCGGCGACGGTGCGCCCAACGAGACCCATGCGGCCGACGGCCGCGCCCTCGGGCGCATCCGTCGGCTTGGCCGGTTGGAGCATCACGGCATCGGCGCTGATCTCGTCGCCGCGGCCCAAGAGGACCGCGCGATGCATCGTGTTCTCGAGCTCGCGCACATTGCCGCGCCAGGGATAATGGTCGAGCTTCTGGCGCAGATCGTCCGAGAGCCGCCGCGCCGGCAGTGCGTTGAGCTCGGCATATTTCTTGACGAAGAACTCGGCCAAAGGCTCGATATCCTTCGGCCGCTCCCGCAAAGGGGGAACGTGCAGGTTGACGACGTTGAGCCGGAAATAAAGATCTTCGCGGAATCCGCCTTTTCTGACCTCGGCCTCGAGATCGCGGTTGCTGGTCGCGAGCAGGCGGATATCGACCTTGATCGGCTGCGTACCACCGACGCGATCGATCTCGCGTTCCTGGACGGCGCGCAGCAGCTTCGCTTGCAGCCGGGGATGCATCTCGCTGATCTCATCGAGAAGGAGCGTGCCGCCATTCGCCTCCTCGAACTTGCCGACGCGGCGGGCGACGGCGCCGGTGAAGGCGCCTTTCTCGTGGCCGAACAACTCGCTCTCGAGGAGATTTTCGGGAATCGCGGCGCAATTGACGCTGATGAACGGCATCTTGGCGCGCTTGCTCTTGCGATGAATGAGGCGCGCAATGACCTCCTTGCCGGTGCCGCTCTCGCCGGTGATGAGAACGCTGGCTTCCGAGGGCGCGACCTGCTCGGCGAGCCGCACCAGCTTCTCCATCGTCGGATCGCGATAGATGAGCGCGTGGCTGTCGGTCGAGACCGCCTGCAGGATGGCGGCGATGAGCTCGGCATCGGGGGGCAGGGGAATATATTCCTGCGCGCCGGCTTTGATCGCCCGCACGGCGGCATCGCTGTCGTTGCCGATCCCGCAAGCGACGATCGGAACGAAGATCCGTTCCTGCTTCAAGCTCTCGATCATGCGCGCGATGTCGAGCTTGACGTCCATCATGAGCAGATCGGCGCCCTGGCCGGCGCGCAAAGCGCTGAGTCCCTGGTCGATGTTGTCGGCATGGGCAACCGTCGCACCGCGCGTCAACGCGATCTTGCCGGCCGTGCCGAAATGTCCGTCGAGCGGTCCGAGAATTAGGAGACGCATGATACCCTCTCTATCGACCCTTATCGCCCTCAGCTCCGGTCGGCCTTGACGATTTCTGTCATGGTGACGCCCAGATGCTCGTCGACGATGACGACTTCGCCGCGCGCGACCAGGCGATTATTGACGTAGATATCGATTGCTTCGCCGACCTTGCGGTCGAGCTCGACCACGGCGCCGCGGCCGAGCTTTAAAAGCTGGCTCACCTGCATATTGGCGCGGCCCAGGACCGCGGAAATCTGCACCGGGATGTCATAGACCGCTTCGAGATCCTTGGCGCTCTGCGGCCGGCCATCGGCTTGCGGCGGCGCGTCGCCTTCAAGCTCGTTGAGCGGCATGTTTTCGGTTTCACTCATCATTCTCTCCTCGGGGGGAAGGCTGTGCGGCGGCGGGCGCGCCGGCCGGCTCGCTGAGACGCGCGATCGCATCGTCGATTGCGCGCAATTGTGCGGCGAGATTGCGTTCGACGCCGCCATCGGCCCATTCGATGCGCGCATCGCTTGCCGATAGCCGATCGTCGGCCAGCAGCACGATGCGGCCGCCATAGCCGGAGGCGGCGGCGATCGCATCGAGCCGCTCGCGGACAGCTTCGTAAATCTCGTTGGCGACGCGCAGGACAATACGCGGCTCGTCGATCGCCTCGACGAGATACCTCGTCGCCAAGGCCTCGATCTCGGCGAGGCTCTCGCGCGCGGCGAGCGCCGGCACCGTTTTCGCGATCACCGCCCGCAAAGCGGCGATCCCCTGGCGCTCGACATCGGCGGCGCGCGCATCGGCGGCGGCGATGAGCGGCGGAATTTCCCTCGCAAGGGCCTCGAGCGCGGCGGCGATCCTCGCGGCGGTCGCTTCGTTCGCCTCGCTGAGCGCGGCGCGGCGGCCTTCCGCATGTGCGGCGGCGCACGCGGCCTCGAGCTCGGCGCGCGTGAATGTCTCTTCGACGACGATCGGCGGCGCTGCCTCCGGCAGCGGGGCGACGGGATCAAAAGAGACGTCGAAGAGAAATTTCTTGGCGGTTCCCATGATCGGCTCAGTAGATCAGCTCGTCATCGGCGTTGCCTTCGGCGATGACGATTTCGCCGCGCGCCGCGAGGTCCTTCGCCACCGCGACGATGAGGCTCTGCGCCTCCTCGACATCCTTGAGCCGAACAGGACCCATGCTCGCGATCTCGTCCTTCAAGAGCTTGGCGGCGCGCTCGGACATGTTGCCGAAGAAGAACTCCTTCATCGTCTCCGATGCGCCCTTGAGCGCGATCGGGATTTTTTCCTTCTCGGCGTTTCGCAGCACCGTCTGCATCGAGTTGTTGTCGAGCTTTGCCAGATCCTCGAAGGTGAACATGAGGCTCTTGACGCGCTCGGCACTGTCGCGATTGCGCTCCTCGAGCGCGGTCAGGAATTTCGTCTCGGTGCTGCGATCGAGGCTGTTGAAAATCTCGGCGATGAGCTCGTGCGCGTCGCGACGATTGCTGCGTGCGAGATTGGTAAAGAACTCGGTGCGCAGTGTCCGCTCGACGTCGTCGAGCACCTCCTTCTGCACCGCCTCCATGCGCAGCATGCGCATGACCACTTCCATGGCGAAATTCTCAGGCAGCTGTGTCAAGACGCGGCCGGCATGGTCTGCCTTGATCTTCGACAGCACCACCGCCACGGTCTGCGGATACTCGTTCTTGAGGTAATTGGCGAGCACGGTCTCGTTGACGTTGCCGAGCTTGTCCCACATGGTGCGACCGGCAGGACCGCGGATCTCCTCCATGATCTGACTGACGCGATCCGGCCCCAACACCTTGGAAAGCAGGCGCTCGGTGCTCTCATGCGAACCGACGAGCGAACCCGTCGCCGAGATCTGATCGGCAAAATCGAGAAACAACTTCTCGACCACGCCCGAGGAGATGGTGCCCAGATTCGCCATGGTCTGGGACAGTTCCTTGATTTCCTCCTCGTCCATCAACGCGAAGAGGCGAGCCGAGTGCTCTTCGCCGAGCGAGAGCATGAAGATCGCCGCCTTCTCGGCGCCCGTCAGGGTACGGTAGTCATCGCGGCTTTGCGGCGGCATGCGTCGGTTCCTATCGACTGTTCTGATACATCCAGCTGCGCATGATCGAGACCGCTTCCTCCGGATGCTTCTCGACGATCTCGCCGATCTTCTTGATGCTCGAGGCGGCGACGCGCCCCTCGACCTGGCCGATATCGATCATCTCGCCGGCATTGCCCGAGGCGGCGCGCTGTGCGGCGAGCGCACCCGCGGCTTCGAGGCCAGGAAGGGCGGCCGCACCTGCGGGCGCGGCAAGAAGCCCGGCGCCGGCGGCAGTGGCCGGCGTGCCGGCGGTGGCGCTTTCGACGAAGCGCATGACCATGGGCCGAACCACGAGCAGCAGCGCGAGGATGCCGACGATCGCGACGACGCCGGTTTCGCTGAGGCGGATGAGATCGGTCTTGTCGAGCCCCATCACGTTCCAGGGCGCGGCTTCCGCCGCCGGCTCCTCGATCCCGGCAAAGGGCATGTTGACGACTTCGACCGTATCGCCGCGCTTTTCGTCATAGCCGACAGCGGAGCGCACGAGCGCGGTGAGCTGCTTCATCTCATCGGCCGAGCGCGGCTGATAGGTCTTCTTGCCATCGGGTCCCGCCGTCGTGATGCCGTCGATGAGAACCGCGACCGACAGGCGCTGCACGGTTCCCTGCTCGCGAATCTGGCTTTTGACGGTCTTGCTGATCTCGTAATTGATCGTCTCTTCGTTGCGCGTGCTGCGGCTCTGCGTGCCCTGACCGGGTGGCTGCTGACCGCCGGGCAGGTTGGTCGTGACCGACACGGCGTTGTTGTTGCCGCTGCTGCTATCCGACTGGTTGGTGGTCTGGGTGGAGCGCACCACCTGGCCGTCCGGATCGTAGTTCTCGGAATTGGTGGTGATGCGGTCAAAATTCATGTCCGCATGCACGTCGACCCGCGACTTGCCCGGACCGACGGAGCGGTCGAGCAGGTCCTCGACATTGCGCGAGAGCCGGTTCTCGTAATTGACGCGCATCTCTTCGGCATTGGCGTTGGTCAGCAGGTCGCCATCGGCGCCGTCGCCGCGCGCCAGAAGATTACCGTCGGAATCGACGATCGAGACGCGATTGGTCGCAAGACCCGGCACGGCCGACGCGACGAGATGCTGGATCGCCGCGACCTGGGTGCGGGTGAGGCGCCCCGCGCCGCGCTGCTTGACGACGACCGAGGCGCTCGCATCCTGGCGCTCGCGCGAGAACAGTTCGCGTTGCGGCAGCACGAGATGAACCCGTGCCGATTGGACGACGCTGATCGAGGAGATCGTGCGCTCGAGCTCGCCTTCGAGGGCGCGCACCTTGTTGATATTCTCGACGAAAGCGGACGGACCAAAGCTGTCGGGCTTGTCGAAAATCTCGTACCCGACCGAGCCGCCATGCGGGATGCCTTGCTCAACCAATTGGATGCGGAGCTTCGTCACCTGATCGCTCGGCACCAGAATCTGCGCCCCTTGGGCGCGAAGCTCATAGGGGATGTTCAGGGCTTCGAGCTTCTGCACGATCTGGCCGCTGTCCTTGAGATCGAGATCGCTGAAGAGCAATCCCATCTCGGGCGCGGCGATGCGGTTCGTCATGACGACGACGAAGACGATGGTGCCGATCACGGCCATCGCGATCGCGCCGAGCCGCACGGCACCAAGATTGCGCAGAGTCTGCAAAATGCCGTTCACCGTCGTCACATCCCCGGATCGCGAAATGCGGGCGAAATGCCCTTCGCGAAACTAGAACCGGTTGGGTGAATGGACGGTTAAAGGGGCGGCATTTTTTGCCGAGCGCGGCAGTTCTTGCCGCGCGTCGGATCAGCTGCCGCGATTGAGACTCCGATAGTCTTGCAGGCGCGTAACGCGCAAGCCGGGCAGGCCGTGGCTATCGACGAGACGTTGCCACGAGAGGAATTCCTCAATCGAAAGCGTATAACGCTGACAGGCTTCCTCGAGCGTCAGGACGCCGGCGCGAACTGCCGCCACGACCTCGGCCTTGCGGCGAATCACCCAGCGTTTCGTCTCGGGCGGCGGCAGGCTCTCGAGCGTGATCCCGGCTCCGATGTCAACGAGCCAGTCGTGACCGCTGTCACGCATCGTCGGTTGAGCGGCGTTGTTCATGGGTATGGTTGGCTTGTGTTGCACGCCCGAGAACATACCGACTTCCCTTTTAAAAAAACCCTAAGAGACATGGTTAACACTCTGAAAAAATTACACAAAATGCGCACGACCTTTAACCATGATCGTGCGCTATTCTGTTTCGTCATCAGCCGGTTTGGATGTTGAGAAGCGACTGCAGCATCTGGTTCGACACGGTGACGACCTTCGAATTCGCCTGATAGGCGTTCTGCATGATGATGAGCTTCGAGAATTCGGTCGCGATGTCGACCGTCGAGTTCTCGAGCTGCGACGGGGCGACGCTGCCGGCGGAGCCAGTGCCCGCCTGGTTGAGCAGGACGGCGCCCGAAGCGGCCGATTGCAGGTAGGTATCGCCGGTCACCGGGGTAAGCCCATCCGGATTGGCGAAGGTCGCAACCGGCAGGATGTAGATCGCTTGATGCAGGCCGTTGTTGAAATTCGCGGTCACGATGCCGTTCGCGTCGACGGTGACGCCGGTGAAGTTGCCGAACTTCACGCCATCCTGCGTGGGCGCATGGCCAATCGAAAAGCTGGTGCCGAGCTGGCTCAGCCCATTCGTCTGCCCATCGCTGCCGATATTGAAGGTGATGCTCTGCTGCGGCTGGCCGCCGCTAAAGGCCGGGTTCCAATTGATCGACAGCGCTTGCGGGCTCGCGAAGGTCGAGGCCGCAAGATTGAGCGTGCCGTCGGTGTTGAATTGCACGATGTTGTCGCCGGGAAGGATGGTGGCGGTGCCCGCATCGCCCAAATCCGCCGAAACCGTCCACTGGTTGGTCGGCGTACCGTTGCTCGGAAGCGCACCGGTGAAAGTTTCGGTGCCAGCCCCGGTCGCCTTCGCAATGGCGCCGCCGGTAATGGGATTGCCGGAAATATCAGTGATCCGAATGTTGCCGCCGGAGACGCTGGCCGTGAAGGCATTGGTCGTCGGTTGGGCCGCGAAAGTCTCCGTACCCGTGCCGGTGGCGAGCGCGATGCTGGCGCTCGTCGTATTGCCCGTCGAATCGGCGATGCTGATATTCCCGGTTGTGGCGTTATAGGAGGCGGTGAAGGTGCTCGCCTGAACCCCCGATCCGAAGGTCTCCGTTCCGGTTCCGGTCTTCGTGATGCTGGCGCTCGAAAGAATGCCATTGGTGTCGGCGATCTCGATATTGCTGCCGTTGACCGTCGCCGTAAGCCCCGCGGGCAGTGCGGCTTGGATTGCCGAGGCCATCTGAGTGATGGTCGCATTGGCGGGCAGCGCGGCGGTCGTGTAGGCGGTTCCGTTGATCGTGGCGGTCAGGGTATCGCCGGCTACCGACGCGCCGACCGTCACCGGAATGTCGATCGCGGTAAGCTTCGCATTGAGAGAATTGACGACATCCGACGCGGTGAAGGGACCGGTGCCCGACAGTGCCGCGGTGTTATAGGCCGTGCCATTGATCGTGGCGGTGAAAACGTCGCCAGCCTGCGGCGCGCCACCGCCGAACTTCACGAGCGCGGCATTGAACTGCCCATTGATGGCATTGGCAATGTCGTTGATCGTTGGCGGCGATTGCGTCAACGGCGCCGTTGTGTAGGTGGTGCCGTCGATCGTTACGGTGAAGGTGTCGCCCTGCGCGGCCGTGCCGCTTTGGCTGAAATCCTGGGTCGAAGGATCGGCGGCGACGCGCTGGAAGGAGAGCGTCATGTCGTGCTCGTTGCCTTGCGAATCGAAGATCGGCACGGTCATGGTGCGCGCCCCGGTCGCCGAGGTGTCGGATGCCGGCAGGTTCGCCGAAAGTGTGACATTGGCCGTCGCGCTGGCTGTGCCGCCGATCCCGGTGACGTTGACGGTCTGCAGCGAATTGAGCGAGGTCGCGGTGAGCTGCGCCGTGTTGCCGTTGGCGATCGCGAGCGACTGTGCCGGGGTGAGCTTCTGGCCTTGGAGATAGAGGCCGGCGCCATTGACGAGATTGCCGGAGGCATCGACGGTGAAATTGCCGGCACGGGTGAAGGAGTAGGTGCCGCCGCTGCTGCCGCCGCCGGGGCTGACATTGACGACGAAGAAGCCGTGGCCCGAGATCGCAAGGTCGGTGGGCGAGTTGGTCGATTGCATCACGCCCTGCTCATCGATGTTGTAGAACGGCGCCGAATTGACGCCGCCCGGCGAGTAGAGCGTGGTCGCGCCGGTCGCCTGGGTCACGAGATCCGAGAAGTTGGTGCTCGTTTCCTTGTAGCCGACCGTATTCGAGTTCGAGATATTATCGGAAATGATTCCGAGCGCGTTGCTGCTCGCGGTAAGGCCCGATACGGCCGAATACAATGCGCCGAGAATGCTCATAGAGGGTACTCCTGCTCTCTCACAGAATTCAGTTGTTGGGGTCGATGGCTGGGTTGATGGCGATCAGCTCGCTCAACGGCACGGTCATGCCGGAGACGTCGAGATTGGCCTCGCTGGTCGTGCCCGCCGTACTGCTGCTGTCGCCGCCCGTATTCGTGATATTGACGCCGTCGACCGTGCCATAGGCGGTGACCGTCGCCGTGATCGGGTTGTCCGCGTTGTCCGTCGCGACGACCTGGAGCGTGTATTGGCCGCCATTAGGCATTTGCACGCCGGTGCTGGTCTTGCCATCCCAGATGAAGTCGTGCTTGCCGGCTGCGGTCTGGCCTTGCGTGGAGTAGACGACGTTGCCGCTCGAATCCTTGACCAGCAGGTTGACGCTCGCGGCGGCATTGGGAAGCGAGTAGGAGAAGCCGGCGGCGCCATTTCCGAGCGGGGCGGTCGAGCTGTTGAACTGGATGTTTTGGCCGACGAGCGGCGCCGCGGAGATTGCCTGATCCGTCGTCTGGAGTTGGAGCAGCTGCTGCAAATTCTTGTTCGTATTGATCTGCTGCTCGACCTCGCTGAAGGAAACGAGCTGCTGCGTGAACTGACTCGTGTCGACGGGCGATAGCGGATCCTGGTTCTGCAGCTGCGTCGTCAACATCGTGAGAAAGGTGTTGAAATTCGACGTGAAGTCGGGAACCGCGTTGGCGTTCGAGCTCGAATTCGTCGTCGTCACGTTGACGCCGGAATTCGATGAGACCGGATCTGTCATGGTCTGTTCCTATGCCTCTATGTCGATGGAACCGCTATGTTGGCGAAGCCCGCGCGGCGCGACCGGCGCCACGATGTCGTCGCCGAGCGATGAACCCGAACTGCCCGCATAGCCCTGCGGGCGTGCGTTCTGGGCAAAAGATTGGCTATCGCCGCGCAGGTTGAAGCTGAGGCTACTGCTGTCGGCATTGAAACCGGCGTCGCGCAGCGCTTGCTGCAAATTGCCGGAATCCTGCTTCAAGAGATTGAGCGTATCCGAGCGGTCGGCAGAGATCACCGCCGTCAGCTTGCCATCGTGGTTGACGTTGAGCTTGACGTCGATCGCGCCGAGGCTCGCGGGCTTCAGCTGAATTTGGATCTCGTCGGCACCATTCTTGATCGCCTGCTTCAAATGAATGGCGACTTGCTCGCCCGCCGGTACCGCGATCATACCAGGCCGCGCAGCGGTATCTCCCGGTGCTGCGGCGCTCGGCGGTGCGGTGTTGGTTTGCGGGGTCGGCGCTGTCGCATTCGTCGTCGCCGCGCCGGCGTCGGTGCCGACGGTGGCCAGTTTCTTCGTCTCATCGCCATCGGAGGCGGGCGAATTATCGCGCGTCGCCGCGTTGTGATTGAGCGCGGCGACGATGCCGTGGAAATCGGCATCGCCGTTGGTCTGATTTGCGGAAGCATTCGTCGCGGTGGGATCGGCCGCATTCGGCAGGCGCTCGGCGGCCCGCTGCGACTTATCGGCCGGGGTCGGTGCCGCGATCGGATTGGGCATGACGCTGGCATTGGCGTCGGCCACTGGCGCCGCGCCATCGGCGCTCTTCGTCGAAGCGCTATCGGGTTGAGCCGAGAGCTTGTTCGCACCGGCAACGATGCGAGCACCAAGCTCGGCGGCGCCGGACGGCATCGGAATATCGGTCGTATCGGCGGTCGGTTGCGTGTCCGACGCGGCGACGACCGGCGCGTTTGCGCCGGTTGCGGGCGCCGCCCGGTCCTTTTGTCCCGCTTGCGGGGTTGCGCTGGTTTGAGGATTGGCAGGAGCCGTCGGCGGCTTCAAGCTGGTCGGCACGGTTTGATCGACCTGATTGGCCGCGACCAGTCCGAGCGAGCCGAGCTGTTGGCCCGCGATAGTATTTGCGCCCGCCGTAATTTGTTGCTGCGTCGCATCGGCCGGCAGAGCCGGTTGGGTTGCTGTTGCTGCCGCGCCCTGCGTCGCAAGCGCAGTAGCCTGGTCGCTGCTCGAATCGCCGGCGGCGCCGCTGACGATCGGCAGCCCCGCCTGATTGAACGTGCTTGCCTGAACGGGCGCACCGAGCTGCACATTACTGCCGGTGCCGAGCGAAGCCGCGACTTGCACATTGGCAGCTGCTTGCTTGGTATCCGTCGCCGAAACTACCGGCGTGCTCGCGGTGGCGCTCGAGGCGCTCATCTTGCTGCTCGCATCGCTCGGCGCTTGCTGGCTCTGAGGCACGGCGACCGGCGGCGTCGCTGGGGTCGCCTGGTTCGCAGCGTTCGACGTCGTATTGGCATCGTTATTCGAATGACTGGTCTTCGCTGCGGATTTGCGCGTCGACAGCGACGTACCAAGCGCGGTCGATGCGCCAAGCCGGGAAAGCGAGGAGGTAAAATTGGCGGACTTCGCCGCGCCAAGATGATCGATGAAGGATGCAACGCCGCGCCCGCTCGGCTGCTGGGCGAGTGAGACCTTCATATCGGCCGCCACCGCATTGACGTGTTGCGCGATCATCCTCTGATCCTTGCTTTCACGTCACCCAGGGAGCAAAGCCCATGCCAGCGTGGGCGCTTGGCTAAGCAGTTGCGGCCATTCGAATTTTTATCGCGATCCCCAATCGAGCGGGGGCGCGGGGCAATCTCTGCCGGACCGATCGAGGCAATCTTTGCCGCCATGCCCGACCAGTGGCAGCGATGGAGGAACTTCTTCCTAGGCGGAAGCCTACGCCGGCGTCGTGGCGCAGGCAGCGCCCGAGCGGGCGAGAGCGACAAGGCGCTCGGCAATCCGCGTGGCGCCGAGACCGTCGACAAGCCGACGAGAATTCGCGCTCATTGTTTCTCGGAGCGCTGAGTCGCGGCACAGCCGCGCGACGGATTGGTCGAGCGCCTCGTCGGTGACCTCGCCGATAACGCCGGCGACCTGCGCCGCGCTCTTCTCGGCCAAAGCAACGGCCGAGCGGAAATGATCGTCGGAAAGGCAGAGTAACAGCGTCGGTACGCCGACCGCCGCGAGCTCATAGGCGGTCATGCCGAAGGAGGCGAGGGCGAGCGTCGCCTTCGCCATCAAGCCCGCCATATCCGATACTTGACGATAGAGCGTGAGCCGCTCGCCGAGCCGCTGCGCGATCGCCGCGACCGCCGGATCCTCGACCGCTGCAGCGCCAATCACCATGCCGATGCGCCAAGATGGCGGCAGAACGCGCATGGCGCTTTCGAGCCAGCGCCGCCCGATCCCGGCGGGATCGCTGCCGCCGGCGAGGATCAGCACCAGGGGCGGTGTGGTCGGCCGCCACGGCGGCGGTGGCGAGAACTGGCCGCGCAAAGGAACGAAATCGAAGCCGATGCAGCGCTCGCCTTTGGCGCAGCTCCAATCGAGCGCCGCGCCGCTCGGCGGAAAGAAGCTGATATCGGCGGCAAGGCGCCGCGGGCCGGGATCGTCCAGCACGGCAAGGCGACAGGATGCATCGCGCACTGTGGCAATTTCCGCCGCATCGAACGCAGTGCGCATATCCATGAGGACGAGGTCGGGCGCGACCTTGCGCAATGCGGTCACGAGCTCCACTGCGGGCGCTACACCGCGCATGGCGTGGATGGGAAAGGACTGCGCGCCGACGGTCGCGAAGGCGGCCTCATTGCCACCGAGGGCGAAAGTGACGGCGGCGGAGAAATGGTCGCGCAATGCAGCGGCGACTGCGAGGCAGCGGACCACGTGACCCAAGCCGAGGGTGTGCCCGCCATCACAGCGGATCAGCACGGAAACGGGCTTTTCGTCGGCGCGGCGTTGGCGAATATGGGCGTTGATCGCAAGCAACGCGGGGTCGGCGCGGAGCAGGGCGAGGACGTCGAGAAATTTGGCTTCGCCGGCAGGCGCACCGAGGTGCCGATAGACAGCCTCCATGAACGCAAGGTCGGCGGGTGTATCGACGCTCAGCCGCGCGCCCTCGACCAGCCGCTCCTCGCCCTCGATCGCCAATACGGTGCGCGTCGCAAAATTCGGATCGACCGAGAGGTAGCCGGTGACATGCTCGACGGCGGCAGGATGGTCGGCGCATTCAGCGCCCAGGCGCTCGAGCGCCCGACGCGAGATCGGATCGATGCCGCAGTCGCTCACCTTTGACGAAGTGACGACGTAGTCGGCCTTGCTGTCGCGCAGTCGTTCGACCAGGCGATCGATCAGCTCTGGATCGATAAGGGGCGAATCTCCGGTAACGCGCAAAATGACACGGGCATCGGTCAAGGCCAGCGCCATGACGAAGCGCTGCAGCACGTTCCGCTCCGGACCGCGCACTACCGCGACGCCGAGGGATGCGGCGTAAGTGGCGAGAGGGTCGTCGACGCTCTGGTCAGAGGTGGCGAGGATGATCTGTGACAGCGTCCGGCATTGCCGCAGCCGCTGGATCACATGCCAAATCAGCGGCTTTCCCGCGAGCTCTTTCAGCATCTTGCCGGGAAAGCGGCTGGAGCCCATCCGGGCCTGGACGATGGCGCAAGCCGTCACCGCGCCGGCATCCAATGATCGCGCAGCGATTTGAACGGCCGCAGCCCGTCGCT
>CAYMNX010000653.1:0-3730 GCA_964391905.1 uncultured Rhizobiaceae bacterium | reverse complement strand
GCGCGGGAATTGGGAATCGATGCGCAACTCGTGACCGCGGTAATCGCCGTCGAGTCGGCGTTCAATCCGCGCGCCGTGTCACCCAAGAACGCGCAAGGCTTGATGCAGCTGATGCCGGAGACGGCATTGCGTTTCGGAGTCCGCGATCCGTTCGATGAAAAAGAGAATGTGCGCGGCGGCGCCACTTATCTGCGCGACTTGCTGAAGCGCTTCGGCGGCGATCTCACCCTGGCATTAGCCGCCTACAATGCCGGCGAAGGCGCGATCATGGCGAATGGCGGCGTGCCGCCCTATCAAGAGACGCTCGACTATATCAAGCGTGTGACGCAGCTTTGCGCTTGCGGCAGGCCGGAATTTTGAAAAGAGTTTGGAGAAGCGCTTGGGGAATAAAACATGCGGTCGTTGCGTCCGATCACCACAATTTGATGACGACCGCGGCAATACCGAGCCACAAAAGCAGACTTACGAGACTGCCGAAGAGGATGGCGGCACGCTTCGACAGACGCTCCGGCAAATAAATTCGCCGCCATGACCTTGATGCATAATCGACTGGTCTGCTGAGCATTCACACCTCCGGCACACCAAAGTTCATAGCACTCATGTCAGCGTTAAGAATGCGGCGCGATGTGTAAAAGTTGTGTTAAATCCAATCTGTCTATGTAACGGCGCTTCGCGCGATATTCGCCCCTCGACTTGATGAGCTTCCATTTGCGACGACGCGTCGCATCGCTGCCTTATCTTTACCGTAGCGATGCGTCCTAGCCCCTCGCCGCAAAACGTCGCTAAATAGGCGCAGGTCGAGAGTATCCCTAAATATCGGGGCTAAAGTCAAAATTATATACTATATTTGGGAGCCGGCGAGGGTTCTGCAGGCGTTCGCCTCCCCATAAGTGGGGCCCGCTCCGACGGCGCTACCGCACCTCGACCGGCCAGGTGGTCGTCCCGCCTCCCAGAGTATCGGTGATGCGGATTTGCCATGTTCCGGCCTGAGCATCGGACGCAACAGGATGGACCCAGACGCATTTCCCGCGCGACATGGCGAGATTTTCCCCGACCGCCGAAAGCGCGCGGCCACTCGGATCCGTGACCTCGATATGGAAGAGCGGGCGTGAAGCGAGTTCATTTGGCGCGGTCGCGACGCGCAATCGTATGGTGCCGCCGCGCCGGACGTGCTGCGTTCCCGAAATCCGCGGCAGCGGGCGACGCTCGGGTGAAGCCGCGAGGATTGCTGGGCGAATCGGGTCGAGCGGCACCACGACATGGTCGCCATAGGCCAAAAATCTTGCCTGCCTCAGATCATAGAGATAGGCAGGATGCGACAAGCGGATGGCGATGTTGCCGCGCGGGTCTGTTGCCTGATTGCTCGCCTCTCCTTCGGCGGATTCGGGGCGCTCGCGCTGCAGGGCGATGATCGTGACGCGGCCGTTGCGCCATTGATTGATGTCGATGTCGCCGCGAATCCCGCCGTCCTCGTCATCGCCGAGCTTCACTTGCGGCGTAATGCCCGCGCTGCCGAGAAGACGGCGGAAGGATTGCAAGACATCCCCCGAGCCGGAGTCCTGTTCGAGCGGGAAATAGATCGCTCTTCCTGTCGCCGGCGCTACGCCGGCTCCCGCGCTTTCCGCGGCCGATCGAAACAGCGGTGCGAGCGGTAGTGTCCCCCGGCGGCGACTGTGCTGATCGAAACGACCAGGCTCGCCATCGGCGATGACGAGTCCGCCGTCACGGGCAAAGCGCCGTATCTGATCGGCTTCAGCCGACGAAAGTGAAACCGCACGTGGCAGAATCAGCGCGCGAAAACCGCCGCGCCGCAATTCGCCTTTCTCGATCAGCTCCGGTACGAGAATGCGCGGCTCGAGCCCCAACCGTTGCAGCAAGGAAAGAAAGCCGGTCATCGAGTCGCGAACCGCGCTTCGATCCTCGTAGACCGATCCCGGATCGCGCGCGCTCCAGGCATCGCCGCGAGGTTGCCAGTCGAGCATCCATTGCGTGCGGATGCTCGCGGGCGAGTAGAGAACGGCGACCGGTGCCGTGACGCGGCGGCTCTGAATGAGGAGAGCACCGAGCCCGGAATGAATCTCGCGCAGGACCGGCGCGAGGTCGCGGCCGCGCTCGCCGACCAGGCCATCCGGCGTCACGACCTGGTGCGCGGGATCCCACAAGATGAGGCCGCGGCTGCCGCGCAGCAGCTCGCGCCATATGTCATGGACTTCGTGCGGACCTTTGGCGAAAGAAGTGGTGAGAAGTATCGCCTTGGGATTGAGCGAGCGGACAATCTCGAGATTGCCGCCGCCATCGTAAAGCTCCATGACGTCGACTGCTGTCGCAAGGCGCGCGTAATCATAGCCACCCCATCCTGGAACCTGGCCGCCTTCGATGGCGGCGCGGGCGCGCGGATCGGCGGCATGGATTGCCTCTCGTCCGGTCGCGATAGCGCGGGCGAACGCGACATCCATCCACGCCTTGAAATCACCCCACGCCGCGTAATTCTCATCGTGCCGCTGCATCGCTGCGGCGGTGGTCATCGGCATGACCTCATCCCAGGCGCGGAACTGCGATCCCCATTCGCGGTTGAGCTGCGCGAGCCCGCCATATTGCTGCTTCAGCCAGCGACGCATCCCCTTGAGCTAAGCGCTGGAGAAATCGAAATCCCAAACGGCCGACAGATCGGCAATGCCCGACTCGTCGGCGAGATTATAAAAAAGCGGCTGGTATGCGCGATGCGCCTTCACCGTTTTGGCCAAGCGCGCGCGGATGATGTCGAGCCAATGCGGATCCGAGAGGCTCGGATCGCGGATGAACGCGGCGCGGTCCTGCGGATCGCGCTGATAGTTCTTCTTAACCTCGATGAAGCGCCAGTTGACGGGGCGATCGGGCCACCAGCGGTGATAGGGCGCATAGAAGTCGGTCGCGATGTTCTCGACGTACCAGCGCTCGCCGCAGGCAAGGAAGGGCGATGCTTGCTCTTCGATAGAAGCGCCAGGATCGTCGCGGTCGCGCGGCATGAGCGCGCCGGCGGTGATGCCCAGCTCCTTGAGCCGCTTGCATTGTTCGAGGTTTTGCGGCTGCCACATGATCACATTGTAGTCGGACCAGGAACCGCCCGGCGGCGCGGGGGCGCGCGACGCCGTCTTCTCGGCGGCGAAGAGGGTTGCGGTCGGCGCCGACAGCAACATGGCGAAGAGCAGAGCCGCCGGGAAGGATCGTTGCGCTTTCATCCGAAATGACTGCCGAGTTGTCTCTCGCCGCCGGGTCGATCTGCCGCTCGATTATTGCATGCGGTCGAGCGCTCGATCCAGGCGCGGCGCTTCCGGAAGACAAAGGATTGATTTACCTTGCTGCGGTATGGGAATGTCGTCGCATTCCTAGCACCTCACGGGATCCCGCCCCCAATGACCGTCTTTGTTACCGGCGCCGCCGGCTTCATCGGATTTCACACGAGCGCTGCTCTCTTGCGTCGCGGCGAGCGCGTGATCGGCGTCGATAGCGTTAATGACTACTATTCGGTGGACCTGAAGCGGGCGCGCCTCGCCGAGCTGGCCGGCAACCCGGGCTTCGAGTTTCATCAACTCGATCTGTCGGAGCGCGGTGCCTTTGGCGCGTTGCTCGCGCGCCATCGCGATGCCGATCGCGTCATCCATCTCGCCGCGCAAGCCGGGGTGCGTTATTCGCTGACCAATCCGCACGCCTACATCGCCGCCAACATCCAAGCCCATCTCGAGGTGCTCGA
>CAYMNX010000652.1:0-1507 GCA_964391905.1 uncultured Rhizobiaceae bacterium | reverse complement strand
AATCCTCCTGCTCGAGCAGTACCCAGGTCGAAAGACGATTGAGACGAGCCGGCGTGTTGACGAAAACGTCGCCCTTGATTTGAATGCAATAATCACTCATCTCGGCCTCGGCATGAGAATCATACTAAACGATCGGAGGAGCGGCGGCTATCGCGCCAAAGGAACAGGGAGTGTAGGCACGAAATCGCTTTACCATTGTCGCTGGCGATGATCTCCTGGCTGCTGGGAGAGAAGCGCACGGAGCCTAAGAATGACGCTATTGTTGCCGACGACCCTCGTAGGTAGTTATCCGCAACCCGAATGGCTGATCGATCGCAAGCGGCTTTCCGCCGTGGCGCCACCGCGCGTGCGGTTTCGCGATCTCTGGCGTATCGCGCCGGACTTGCTCGAAGCGGCGCAGGACGACGCGACGCTGCTGGCGATTCGCGATCAGGAGCGCGCCGGCATCGACATCGTGACTGATGGCGAGATGCGGCGCGAGAGCTATTCCAATCGCTTTGCGACCGCGCTCGCGGGCGTCGATATCGACAACCCCGGCCAGGCGCCGACGCGCACGCCGGGCAAGACGCAGCCGGTGCCGCGCGTCATCGGGCCGATACGGCGCAAACACGCGGTCGAGATACGCGACGTCAAATTCCTGCGCGCCAATACCGATCGCGCGATCAAGATCACCGTCCCCGGTCCCTTCACGATGTCGATGCAAACCCAGAACGATTATTACAAGGACGAAGTCGCCCTGGCGCTCGACTACGCCGCGGCAGTGAATGAGGAGATCAAAGATCTCTTCACCGCCGGCGCCGATGTTGTGCAAATCGACGAGCCCTATATGCAGGCGCGTCCCGATAAGGCGGGCGCGTTCGGCATCAAGGCGCTCAACCGCGCGCTTGAGGGCGTGACCGGCCCGACTGCCGTTCATCTCTGCTTCGGCTATGCCGCTTTCGTGAAGCAGCGCCCCGAGGGCTATTCATTTTTGCCCGAGCTCGAGCAGTCGATTGCGCAGCAAATCTCGATCGAGACGGCGCAATCGCATCTCGATTGTGCCGTGCTGAAGCGCCTGCCGAGCAAGAGCATCATGCTCGGGGTGATCGACCTATCGAATCTCGAAGTCGAAACGCCCGCGATCGTAGCCGAGCGCATTCGTCGCGCCCTGCCTTATGTCGCCCCCGAGCGCCTCGTCATCGCGCCCGATTGCGGCATGAAATACCTGCCGCGCGCGGTCGCGTTCGGCAAGCTCCAGGCGATGGTCGAGGGCGCGAAGATCGTCCGTGCGGAGCTGCAGCGCTGATCGATATCAACGGTCGCGTCTTACGCGGCCTTGACCTCGGTGATGAAAGTATTGACCTCGGCGGTGAGGCCTTCGGCCTGTTTCGAGAGCTCACGCGCTGCGGAGAGGACTTGGGTCGCCGCCGTGCCGGATGCGGTCGAGGATTCCTTGACGCTGGCGATGTTGCGCGTCACATCCTGCGCCCCCATCGCCGCCTGCTGCACGTTGCGCGCTATCTCCTTC
>CAYMNX010000651.1:0-4974 GCA_964391905.1 uncultured Rhizobiaceae bacterium | reverse complement strand
GCGCAGCGGCCCGCGCGTTTGCTCGAAGCTTTGCGTTACGAGAAAGCCGCTGATCGCGAAGAAGACGAAGACGCCGGCAAGGCCCAGCATGCATTGATTGCCGGTGATGCGATTCAGCGGCTCATTGGCGCTGGTGCCCTGAGCGATCAGAAAAGCATGGGAGAAGATCACCGACAGCGCCGCGACGAGGCGCAGCGCATCGAAATTGTTATGCCGCGTGGCTTCCCCCCGCGCCGCCATCGCGCGTCAACCGATCGGCGGTTTCATCGCGACCGAAAACATCACGGTGGGCAGCATCTCGCGGATCACCGCCCGGAGGCTCGCCTCGTCGGCTCCTTCGGCCGCGGCGATGGCGCCGCGCGGGTTGCGCCGGACGATCACCGCCACGGCGCGGCCGGCGGCATTGGAGCCCAAGGTCACGAAGACCTCGGCCGGATCGATCCGGTTGAGGGCCTTGGTGAGCGCGCCGCGCCCTTTCTCCGTGTCGAGATCGTGGACCGGCAGATCGCCCATCGAGGGCACGGGCTCGGGCGGTACCGGCGCCTCGATCGCCTCGACCGGCTGGTGGCGCGAGAAGCGCTGGAAAATAGCGCGGCTCTCGCTCGTATCGATACGGAATTGCAGCTCCCAGGTCTCGCCGCGGGCCGCCAGTTCCGTGATGATGGCGAAGAGATCGTCGCAATCGGGATCGTGGCTGCAGGTAATGAACGCGAACCGTCCCTCATGCTCGATCACGCGATCGTCATCTTCGGCAAAACCCAGTTCATCCAAGGCGTTAACAAGCGCCCGCTCGGACGCAACGAGGAGCGTGCTGACATGCAGCCGGGTGGTTTCGCGCGACGGATCGGCAGCGTCCATCGCCATCACTTAGCGATTTGAGGCCCTTTGGGCAAGCCGGACGCCGGGACGGGGACGGGCCGTTCGTCACCCCGCAAGTAACTGCAATCCCTGCACCTGCTGAAATCCTGCGGCCGGATCGACGATGGTGACGATAAAGGTATCGGGCGGGCAAGTGCCGACGAAGCGGCCTGCCGGGCAAGGCGGCCGCGGCAGCCGATCGATCCGCGCATAGACGACGTTTCCGGCGCTGACCACGACGGATTTGAACTGGTTGGGGTAGGAGCCGGGGCTGAAAACCGTAATGTCGTATTGCCCCGGCACTACATCCTGAAAGAAGACGGAGCCGACTTGGGAAACGCCGACCGGGGTGCCGTTAAGGTAAACGGTCGTCATCGCGGTCGTGTCGTAAAATTGAAGGGTGCGGTAGAAGACCAGTCGCGCCATTCCGGGCGATAAGGGCGGCAACGGCCCGCTCAGCCGCGGTTCCCGCGCCGGCACGCAGGCAGTCAATAGCAGTACGATCGAGAGGGCGGCGAACCGGCGCAGTGCTTGGCTCATAGTATCCTCCGCGCAACCGGGAACGGCCTCGCTCCCGCTCTATGCCCGGATTATAAACGGCAGGCAGCCAGGTTCGTTCACGAATAAGACAATCGAGGGGAGGGGCCGTGCTCGGGCTCATTCAGGACCAGCCGCTGCTGATCTCGGCCTTGATCCGTCACGCCGACCGGCATCACGGCGCTACCGCGATCGCGACCCGGACGGTCGAAGGGTCGCTTCATCGCTATACCATTGGCGACGCCCACCGGCGGGCGCGCCAGCTCGCGAATGCGCTGGCGCGACGGGGCGTGAAGCAAGGCGATCGGATTGCGACGCTCGCCTGGAACACGCACCGCCATTTCGAGCTCTACTATGCGGTTTCGGGCATGGGCGCCATCTGCCACATCATCAATCCGCGGCTCTTTCATGAGCAGATCGTCTACATCATCAATCATGCGGAAGACACGTACATCTTCTTCGATCCGAGCTTTGCGCCGCTGGTGGCGGACATCGCTGCGCACTGCCGCGGCGTCAAGGCCTGGGTGGCGTTGACGGACCGGGTACATCTCCCCGCGGCGCTGCCCGATGCGCTCTGCTATGAGGATTTGCTTGTGGCGGAAAGCGACGCCTTCGCTTGGCCCGTTTTCGACGAGAGGCTTGCCTCCTCGCTCTGCTATACCTCGGGCACGACCGGGTTGCCCAAAGGCGCGCTCTATTCCCATCGCTCGACGATCCTGCATGCTTACGGGATCGCGCTTCCCGATACGTTCAACCTCTCGGCGCGCGACGTGATCGCGCCGGTCGTGCCGATGTTCCACGTCAATGCTTGGGGCTTGCCCTATGCCGCGATGCTGGTCGGGGCAAAGCTCGTCTTCCCGGGCGCGGCGCTCGACGGCAGGAGCCTCTATGAGTTGTTCGAGGCGGAAGGGGTGACGTTCAGCGCCGGCGTGCCGACGGTCTGGCTCGGCTTGCTGCGCTATATGGAGGAAAGCGGCGCGCGCTTGTCATCGCTGCGGCGGGTCGTGGTCGGCGGCTCCGCCTGTCCGCCCGCGATGATTGAGCGCTTCGAGAAGGATCACGGCGTCGAGGTTCTGCATGCCTGGGGCATGACCGAGATGAGTCCGCTTGGCACCGTGACGCAGCTCAAGGAAAAGCATCGGAGCGCTTTGCCTGCGGAGACGATGGCGCTGAAGGCAAAGCAAGGGCGTGCCATACCCGGCGTCGACATGAAGATCGTCGATGGCGCCGGCGAAGAGCGGCCCTGGGACGGCGTCGCTTTCGGCGACCTCATGGTGCGCGGCTGGTGGGTTGCGAGCGGCTATTTTCGCGCCGAGCACGGCGATATTTTACGCGATGGCTGGTTTCCGACCGGCGATGTCGCGACCATCGATCCTGACGGCTATATGAAGATCACCGACCGGTCGAAGGACGTGATCAAGAGCGGTGGCGAATGGATCAGCTCGATCGAGCTCGAGAATATCGCCATCGGCCATCCCGCGGTCGCCGAGGCGGCGGTCATCGGTGTCGCCCATCCGAAATGGGATGAGCGCCCGCTGCTGGTGGTGCAGCGGAAGGAGGGAGCGACCGTCACGCGCGACGATTTGCTCGCCTTCTACCGCGGCAAGGTTGTCAAATGGTGGATCCCCGACGATGTCGTGTTCGTCGATTCCCTACCGCATACGGCGACCGGCAAGCTCCTCAAGACCGAGTTGAGGCGTGCTTATGCCAATCACCGGCTGCCCGACACCTGAGCGTGCATCCGCGAGAGCTCGGAGAGCGCCGCTTGCAGCTGATGATCCTGCGCCGTTCCGATCGCCGTTGATTCGATGATCGTTTCAGTCGTCGGCTTGTTCACGGTTCTCGCGCCATCGCCGTTTTTCGTGCTGACGCCGGTCGTCAGCGCGTGCGGAAGGTCCGCCTCCCGCACGATCTCGGCCTCCGCCGTCTTCGCGGATTTCGGTTGTTCGACGACGCGATCCGGCACGATGCCGGTTCCTTGGATCGAGCGTCCGTTTGGCGTGTAGTAGCGCGCCGTCGTGAGGCGCAAGGCGCCGTGACCCTCGAGCGGGATGATGGTCTGTACCGAGCCTTTGCCGAAGCTCTGCGTGCCGAGCACCTCGGCGCGATGGCGGTCTTGGAGCGCGCCGGCAACGATCTCGGCCGCCGAGGCGGAGGCGCCATTGATCAGGACGACCATGGGTACGCCTTTGAGGCGATCGCCGTTGGCCGGGGCGGGGAAGACGCGATTGTCGTCGGGCGAGCGGCCGCGGATCGAGACGGTCGTCCCGCCATCGAGGAAATCCCCGGCGACGCGCACGGCCTGGTCGAGGAGGCCGCCCGGATCATTGCGCAGATCGAGGACGAAGCCCTGAAGGTGGCCGCCCGCCTGGTTCTTGAGGTCGTCGATCGCGCGGATCACGTCGCGCTGGGTGGTTTCGGTGAAGGAGGTGATGCGGACGTAGCCGATCGCGTTCGCTTCGAGCTGCGATTTCACGGAGACCACTTTGATGATCGCCCGCGTCAAGGTCACATCGAAAGGCGGCTCGCTCTTCCGGCCGATGGTGAGTTTCACTTTTGTATCCGCCGGCCCACGCAGCGCGGTGACGACGTCTTTGAGGCTCATGCCCTCGGTGATCTGGCCGTCGATGCGCAAAATGATGTCGCCGGCCTGGATGCCGGCATGCGCCGCCGGCGTGTCGTCGATCGGCGAGACCACGACCGGATGGCTGTCATTGCGCGTGAGTTCGGCACCGATGCCGGCGAATTCGCCGGCCGTGTCGTCCTGCATCTCCTGATATTCTTGCTCGTTCATGTAATCGGAATGCGGATCGAGGCCGGTCAGCATGCCTTTGAGCGAGCTGTCGATCAGTTGTCCGTTATTGACCGGATCGACATAGCTGCTGCGCACCCGGTCGAGGACCGAGCGATAAAGCGCGAGGTCGGAATCGCGGCTCGCGGTCGAGGTGCCCTGATCGCCGCTGCAACCGGCGAGAGCCAGAACGAGCAGGGCGATGAACCAATGAGAACGAGCGGGGTGGATCATTGACGCCGAAAAGCCTCCGAGGGAGATGACAGAATTACTATATGGGGGGAGCCGTCCATCCGAGCCGCTAATGCCGTCGCAACTTCTCGTCGATCAAGTCGCGCACCTTGCGCCGCTCCCAATCCTGCGTCGTCCACGGCAAAAGCTCATAGGCATGCAGCGCATGAAGGCAGATGACCAGCCCCCAGCCGACCAGCGGCGCGTAGAACCACATCGGTCCCGACGAGGTGGAATCGATCAGGAACAACACGAAATTGATCACGACGTAAGCAGTCAAATGACTATAAAAAATTCGCAAGGCGCGCGCCCGGCCCCAGGCCCATTTCTCCAACTCGGCGACGCGCGCGGCTTCGCGGACGCTCACACCCGGATGGAGCTCGGTGGGCTCGCTCTGTTGACCGCGTATCGCCATGGGAACAACCGGTCTCGCGAATCGAGTTTAGCGGGTCCAAATTGCGTGCGACAGTACAACCTTGCCGCAGCTTGGTTAATTTCACGCAAATTTGCGCCGCTCGCGACTGAACGGCGTTCTTCTTCACGAATGAAAAGGTAGC
>CAYMNX010000650.1:0-11692 GCA_964391905.1 uncultured Rhizobiaceae bacterium | reverse complement strand
CGCCGGCTCGGGATCGGCGGGGGGCGGCTCAGGATCCGAGAGGGTGACGGACGGCTCGTTTCCCAAGGCGTCCAGGACCGGCGGTTGGCGCGGCGCGGCTTCGAAGGTCGAGGGCGGCTCCGGCGCCGCGACGGGAGCTGCCGCCGCGCGCATCGGCGCGCCATCGCTATCGACCTCCTCGGTCAGAACGAGGACGTCGTCATCGCCGCCGCGCGGCGCGGCGACGCTCGGCGCGTTCGCGCCGGCGCCCTCCCCGTCCTCGGAGATGATGCGCCGGATGGAGGCAAGGATCTCCTCCATCGACGGTTCATGTTGGTCCTTGGCATCGGACATGCAGTAAGACCTTCAGCTAACTATCGCTGATGATAGGGGAAACAGCCGCGAAAGGCCAGCGGATGCGGGCCTCCGCATCGACTCGGGAGCCGCTCTACTGGTCGCTGGCGCCGAAGCCAAACGCCTTGTTGCGCACGGAACGGTAATGCTTCTGCGCATCATAGAGCGTGACGGGAAGGTTGAGATCGACGGCGGTGAGGCGGCCGATCTGCTGTGACAAATTGAATTCCGCTACCGCGAGATCGTGCTCCGCGCGGACGAGCGAGGTGCGATCGGAGAAAAGCTCCTGCTCCGCGTTCAGAACGTCGAGCACCGTGCGCGCGCCGACCTGCTGCTGCTGTCTCACGCCTTCGAGCGCGATCTCGGCGGCGCGAATTGTCGTCTGCAGCGAGGTGATGCTGGCGCGGGCTGATTGGATCGTCTCCCAGGATTGGGTCGCGGTCTGCACGGCCTGTCGCCGTGTATCGTCGGTCGTACCCTGAGCACGGCCCACATTTTGGATCGCCTGGCGGCTTTGCGACCAGATATTGCCGGCCTCGTAAAGCGGCATGTTGAGTTGCGCGATGATCGATTGCTGGGTCTGCTCGCGCCCGTTGATCGTCGTTTCCTGCCCGCGTTGCACATTGCCGACGATCGAGATGGACGGAAGGAGCTGCGCCTTGACCTGGGCGACATTGTCGCGCGCTGCGCCCTCGCTGAACTGCGCGGCAATGACATTGGGATTCTTGGTCGCGGCCAAGGTCAGCGCCTCGTCGCGGGTGAGCGGGATCGTCGGGTGGAAGGTCGGCTGCACCAGATCGACCGGCGGATGACCGACGGCGCGCGCATAATTGGCGCGGGAGTTCTCCAGCGTGCCTTCGTCGAGGTGGCGCGTCGCGGTCGCCGCCGCAAGCCGCGATTCCGCCTGCGCCACATCGGTGCGCGTGACCTGGCCGACGCGGAACTGATCGTTGGTGGCCTCGAGCTGGCGCGTCAGCACCTGCTCGTTGTTGCGATCGAGCGCGATCACCGCCAGATCGCGCAGCACGTCGAAATAGGCTTGCACGACGGTGAACAGGACCGCGCTTTCGGTCGCGATCAGCCTCGCCCGCTCGCTCTGGACCAGATCCTCGGCTTGCGCCGTCCGCGCGATCGTGCCGCCGCCATTGTAGATCGGCTGAGTGACCGTGAGGCTGTAGGTATGGGGCTGAAGCGTCTGATGCGCCGGCGCATTGGGCGGCGCCGCCGGCGTCGATTCCGTCTGCTGGAAGCCGATGCCGCCGGTGAAGGTCACGGTCGGCCTCCAGCCCGACAGGGCCTGCGGCACGCCTTCATCGATCGCGCGGAGATTGGCGCGCTCGGCGAGGAGTTGCGGGTTGGTGCTATAGGCGGTTGCGAGCGCCTTTTCGAGCGTTTCCGCCGATGCGCTCCCAGCGGCGAGCGCCCCGACCCCCAAGGCTACGGCTGCGTAGATGTGACGGCGCGGCAAAGAGCCCCCCTGCGGCTCGTTCTTCGACCGGTCAGAAAACGAAGCTTGGCGCGCGGTTCAATCCGGGAAGCACCGGCACGCCGGCGTCGAAGGCCGGACGGCTCGATAATACGCCTTCCGCGCGCGTCATGAGTACGGCTTCGCCCATTCCCGCGCCCAAGCCGCCATTCTCGGCGATGACGACGCCGACGAGCCGGCCGCCTTCGCCGAGCTGATCGGCGACCGCGGGCGGAATGGCGCCGGCGGCGCCGTTGATCAGGATGACATCATAAGGCGCGTCGGGCCGCCAGCCAGCGTCGAGCTTGCCCTCGACGATCGTGGCCTTGGCGGCGGCGCCCAGCGCCGCGAGATTGGCACGCGCCGTCTCCGCAAGACGCGGGTCGCTTTCGACGGCCGTGATTTTCCCGGCGAGTCGTGCCAGCACGCAGGTCGCATAGCCGGTGGCGCAGCCGATCTCGAGCACCTTGTCCTCGGGCGTGATGGCGGCGAGCTGCAACAGCCGCGCCAACACCATCGGCTCCATCAGCCAGCGACCGCCGCCGAGCGGCAAATCGTCATCGACATAGGCGGTCCCGCGCAGCGATGGCGGCACGAAGCGCTCGCGCGGCACCGTCAGGAAAGCGTCCAGCACCGCCTCCTCCGTGACCTTGTTGGGGCGCAGCTGGCCCTCGACCATGTTGAGGCGGGCGGCGGCGTAATCAGTCATCGGCGGTTGACATATGAAATGATCGCGTGAGGCCCGTTGCGGGCAGGCGTCGCGACTTA
Source organism: uncultured Rhizobiaceae bacterium (assembly GCA_964391905.1). Classification (GTDB taxonomy): domain Bacteria; phylum Pseudomonadota; class Alphaproteobacteria; order ATCC43930; family CGMCC-115725; genus CAIKMD01. Next base: position 9,126 of record CAYMNX010000650.1, on the reverse strand, counting down.
TAAACGCCGCGGCGACGGGTGACAATGCGCTCTTTGCGCAAAGAAGCGGCCGCCGCCAACGCTGCTAAACCCAAGCCGGTGTCGTCGCTGCCGGCGATCGCACGCCGATATGGACGTTCGCGGCGCGGCAGCCTATATCTCGCCCGCTTCCGGCCGGATGGCAGAGTGGCTATGCAGAGGACTGCAAATCCTCGTACAGCGGTTCGATTCCGCTTCCGGCCTCCAATGCCACCCCGACAGGTGGGTGGTGGCATCGCTCGCGCGGCTCTGTTATAAGCCGCCGATCGTCGGAAGCGCAGGCTGAACGGGTTATTCCGGGGTAGCTCAGCGGTAGAGCAATCGGCTGTTAACCGATCGGTCCACGGTTCGAATCCGTGCCCCGGAGCCAGATACCAGCAGGGGGTTGGGAGAGATTCCCAACCCCTTGTTCGATGAAGGTCGATGCTCGGCGTCAGCGCGCCCGTTCCGGCGAGAGCACTTCGATGCCGTCGCGGCTAGCGATGATCGCCTGGCTGGCAAGGCCGAGAAAGAGCCCGGTCTCGACGACGCCGACGAGCGCTCGAATCCCCTCATCGAGAGCGGCGGGATTGAGGATCGCGTCGAAGCGGCAATCGGCGAGATAGTTATCATTGTCGGTGATCACCGGCCGCTCGTCGCGACGGCGCAGTGTCGGCGCCGCGCCCAGCGCCGCCAAGCGCGCGAGCGTGACCGGCCAACCGAAGCGCACGATCTCAACCGGCAGCGGCGTGCGTGCATCCAGTTGCGCGACCACCTTCGACTCGTCGGCGATCACGAGCATGCGCGCGCTTGCGCTCGCGACGAGCTTCTCGCGCAGAAGCGCGCCGCCCAGACCCTTGATGAGGTTGAGCGTTCCGCGCTCGATCTGATCGGCGCCGTCGACCGTGAGATCGATGCGGGGATGGGCCGTGAAGTCGGAGAGCGGTATGCCGCGCCGGCGTGCCGCCGCGGCCGTCGACCGCGAGCTCGGGATGCCGACCACCGACAGCCCCGCCGCCACCCTTTCCGCCAAGGCTGCGAGGAAGAAAGCGACGGTCGAGCCGCTGCCGAGGCCCAGAACCATCCCATCGCGAATCTCGCCGACCGCGTGCTCGGCAGCGCGGCGCTTCAGCTCCTCACGCGGGTCGATCGACATATCCTGGCATATGCGGCCGACCGCGGCCGAGATCAATGCGCAGCCCCATGGCGGTCATCGGATACGGAAGCTTGCGGCTGGCTTGGCGGCGCGTCCTAGCGGCGCCGCGTGCGTTGCGTCATTTTGCCGAGCAGGCGCTGAACACCCGCGAAACCGCGCGTCGCCTCGATGGCATCGGGATAGAGCATGAGGTTGATTGTCGTCGCCGCCGCGAGAAAAAGGAATGCCTTCAGCGACAAGGATGGCATGGAAAAGCTGAGCCACAGGTAGAAGATGCCCGGGCCGCCAAGAATAGCCGCGAGAGCCTCGCTCCCAAGACGCATCGCTTGCGGCATCGTCCTCTCCCGCGCAGTTCGCCGCAAATTAGTCGCAAAATTTCGCTTGCCCGTCCAGGCAATTCTTTAGCGATTTGTTAAGGATAACGCGCGTCGTTAACCATGTTGATGAGCCGCGGGCCACGGGGCGCTCGCACGCGGCTTCCTCCGCCCTGCCGCCGAAATCCTTTTGCGTTATCGCCCGCGCCGCTAGATTGCGCGCGGAAATAAGAATCGTGACGGGAGGCGCTGATGCGAATGACCCTTGGCTCGCCGCGTTGGACGATCGCGATCGCCGCGGCGGCGCTGTTCCTTGCGACCGCCGCCGCGGCGCAGGAGAAACCCTGGCGTCATGCCATCGTCGTCGCCAAGAGCGATGCCGGCATCGTGTTGATGGTGACCAAGGGCTTTGCCGAGAAGCAGGGGCTGAAGCTCGAGATCAGCCAGGTCGATAGCGACGCGATCGCCTTGAAGGCGCTCTTGGCGGGCGAGATCGACAGCTTCGACGGCAGCCCGACCGGCTCGATGATCGCCGGAGCACGCGGCGCCGATGTCAAGATTCTCGGCTGCGCGTGGCCCGGCTTGCCGCACGGCATCTTCGTCCATGACAGCGTAACGAAGCTCGAGGATCTCAAAGGCAAGACGATCGCCATCTCGCAGCCCGGCGCCATGCCCGACCAGCTCGTGCGCACGCTCTTGGCCAAATACGGCATATCGCCCGACGATGTGAAATTCGCCAATCTTGGCGGCGACAATGACCGCTACAAGGCGCTCGTCGCCGGGGTTGTCGACGCGGCCGTCGTCTCGGGCGAATACACGCCGATCGCCGCCAAGAGCGGGATCAAGATGCTCATTCCGGCGCGCGAAATTTTTCCGGATTATTTGCGCATGTGCACCATGAGCAACAGTGCGACCGTGAAGGGACGCCACGAGGATCTGGTGCGCTTTCTCGCCGCCGACATCGCGGCGCTGCGCTACGCCATGTCGCATCGCGACGAGACCATCGCGCTGACGCATCAAATCACCAATACCGGCGCGGACGATCCGCGCGCCGCCTATATCTTCGATGACGCGGTCAAGAACCATGCGGTCGATCCGGATATGGGGCTGCCGCTCCAAAAGCTCGACTGGATGCAGCAGCAATCGATCAAGGCGGGCGATCAGCCGCGCGCCGCCGATCTTGCCAAGATCACCGATGAAGGCCCGCGCAAGGAAGCCTTGCAGCGCGTGGGGCCGTGAGCGAGCACGCGCTTGGGTGAAGTCAGCCTTATCGAAGTCTCGAAGCGGTTCACGCTCAAGCTGGACGGGCGCAACCAGTTTATCCAAGCGCTCGACCGGGTAAGCTTCACCGTCCGCGACGGCGAGATCATGGTGCTGATCGGCCCATCGGGTTGCGGCAAGACCACGGCACTGCGCATCGCGATGGGGCTCGACCAGGCGAGCGCCGGCCGCGTGACCGTCGATGGCAGCGAGGTCAAAGGCTGCGGCCACGATCGCGGCATGGTATTTCAGCATGCCGAGCTGCTGCCGTGGCTGACCGCGGTCGAGAATGTGATGTTCGGCCTCGAGATGAAGGGCATGCGCGGCAAGCCGCTCACCGAAACGGCGCTGCGCTATCTCGATCTTGTCGGCCTCGGCGAATCGGCACGGCGCCGGCCGCATCAGCTCTCGGGCGGCATGAAGCAGCGCGTCGGCATTGCCCGGGCGCTGGCGATCGATCCGAAAGTGCTGCTGATGGACGAGCCCTTCGGCGCGCTCGACGCGCAAACGCGCGAGGCGATGCAGGCAGAGCTCCTCGACATTCACGCGCGCACCCGCAAGACGATCCTGTTCGTCACGCACGATCTCGACGAGGCGGTGCTCCTGGCCGATCGCGTCGTGGTCATGCGCCAAGGTCGCGTGCAGGAAATCATGGAGGTAAAACTGCCGCGTCCGCGCGGCGATCTCGGCGTCATCCGCGGCACGCCCGAATTCGCCGCGACCCGCTATCAGCTCTGGCGTGCGCTTCACGGCGAGCGCCCGACGCAGCATTAGCCATGGCCGAGGAAGCGCAGCGCCAGACACTACGGGAGCGCCGAGCGCCAGCGCCGCGTCATCTTCCGCGCTGGGCGATCACGACGCTCTCGCTTGCCGTCTTTCTCGCCGCCTGGGAATTCTTCGGCCGCGACATCAACCCGATCTTCGGCTCCTATCCGAGTGCGATCGCGCAAGCCTTCGTCGATCTCGCGCGCTCCGGCAAGCTGTGGCGCGCCCTCTTTCAAAGCTTGCAGCCTTTCGTGCTCGGCTATCTGCTCGCGATCCTCGTCGGCATTCCGCTCGGGCTCGTCATCGGCCGCTTCCGCACCGCCGAAGCCGCGCTCGGCATCTACGTCACCGCCGGCTACGCCATGCCGCTCGTCGCGTTGGTGCCGCTTTTGATTCTGTGGCTCGGCCTGGGCTTTTCGGTGAAGGTCGCGGTCGTGTTCCTGATGTCGATCTTTCCGATCTGCATCAATACCTGGGCGGGCGTCAACGCCGTGCCGGTCAGCTTGATCGAGGTCGGGAAGTCTTTTGTCGCTTCCGATGCGACGATCCTGCGGCGCATCGTCCTGCCCGCGACCCTGCCCTACATCATGGCGGGCATCCGGCTCGCTGTCGGACGCGCCGTGGTGGCGATGATCATCGCCGAGTTCTTCACCGCGATCTCGGGGCTCGGCGGCATCATCATCCAATCCGCCAATAACTTCGACACCGCGACGATGTTCGTGCCGGTGGTCATTCTGATGGTGCTCGCGATCGGCGTGAACGCGCTCGTCCTTTGGATCGAGCGCAAGGTCGCGCCGTGGCAGGCCGAGATCGCCGGACGCGAGGAATAGTGGCTTCGCTTGGAGCCGCTCCCGAACAGGTCACGCGAGCAGGGTTGGTGTGGCGGCTGCTCGCGCGACCCGAAATTAAAAAGGCAACAAGCGCTTGACGCGCGCGGAAAGCCCGTGGCGCAGCCGCTCGCGCCGCACCACCGCCTCGCTCTCGACCCAGTTGAGCTGGACGACGCGGCGCGGTCCGCTCGCCGGCAAGTGACCATGCCAGGAATTCTTGGTGACGCGGAAGGCGAGCAAGGTTCCCGCGGCGGGCGGCACTTCCGCTACCATATCCTCGAGATCGCGATCGGAGCGCAGCAAGCGCAGCCTTCCGCCCGGCGCCTCCCAGGACTCATTCATATAGATGAGCACGGTGATGAGCTTCGATGCGGTATCCGTATGGATGCTGCCATCCTTCAGCTGCGCCTGACCGCGCACCGTGACCATGGTGGGACGGCCCTCGAGATCGATGTCGAATTTCTTGGCGAAAGCGGCGCGCATCGCCGGCCCCTCGATCTCCGCGAGAAAGTCGCCGAAGGCCGCGCCGAAGCGCAAATCGGCGACGGGGAAGCTGCCCGGGCGCTCGATCTTGGGATAGGCGTCGCTGAGCGCGGCGCGCATGGCGGCGGGCACGAATCCCGGAACCAGGACAAAGGGAAACGGATCGGTCGCGAGTGTTGCGCGCTCGAAGAGGGCAAGATCGATGTAACGCTCGGTCACGTCGGCGGACGTCATGAACCCGCAATATAAAGCGCGCCGCCGCGATGAGCCAGCCGGTCGCCGCCGCAAAATCGCCGCACCCGCGTCGCAGAAAAAGACATTGCTTCGCTCTGATCGACACCGGGGACACGGCATCATGCGATTGAAGCTTCCTCTTTGGCTGGCACTCGCCGCCTTGGCATCGACCGCCGCGGCGCAAACAGCGCCGCCTTATCCGCCCCCGCCCTCGCCGCCCTACCCGCCTCCGCCGACGCGCACCGAAGAGCTTCCGCCGCCACCGGCCCCGCCGCAAGCTCAGGAACCCACTCCGCCGCCCGCCGCAGCCACGACGCCGAGCGGACCCGAGCCGCAGCATCAAGGCGATGTCACCTTCGTCAGCGGCGGGGCCGGCGAGGAAGACCGCACCGCGATGCGCGAAATGGCGCGCGATTATAATCTCCGGCTGCAATTCGCGACGAGCGGCTCCGGCCAATATCTTGCCGGCGTCAACGTGACCCTGACCGACGATAAAGGGAAAGCCATCCTCGACACGATTGCCGATGGGCCGCTCTTCTTCGCCAAGCTACGCCCCGGGCATTACAAGATCACCGTCGCCGAAAGCGGGCGCACCCAGACGCGTAATATCACCGTTCCCGCCAACGCGGCGATCGCGGAGGCTTTTTATTGGCCGGCGAGCTGACCGCAACCGGGCCGACGCCCGCCCGCCTATCGGTCGCAATATTTTCGTGTCCGCGGTTGCCCTTTGGCGAGCGCTCGATTTAGAGTGGCGCGGTGAGCGATGACGGGCTGCAAATTCTCAAACACGAAACGGTCTATCAAGGATTCTCGCGGCTCGATCTCTATCGCCTCCGCCATCGCCTCTATTCGGGCGAGTGGAGCAACGAGATAGAGCGCGAAGTTTTCGAGCGCGGCTCGACCGTCGGCGTGCTGCTCTATGATCCCGACCTCGACTCGGTCGTGCTGGTGACGCAATTCCGTCTGCCGCCGCGGCTCGCGGGCTTTCCCGCTTGGCAACTCGAAATCGTTGCCGGGATCCTCGACCACGCCGGCGAGAGCGAAGCCGAGGTCGCTCATCGCGAGACGCAGGAGGAAGCAGGGCTCGCCATCATCGGTGAGATCGAGCACGCGCATCGCTACATGCCGAGCCCCGGCGCCTGCACCGAAATCGTCGATCTCTTCTGCGGGCGCGTCGATGCGCGCAATGCCGGCGGCATTCACGGCCTTGCGCATGAGAACGAGGACATCAAGGTCGTGGTCCTGCCCTATCGCGAGGCGATGCGCCAGCTGCGCGACGACAAGATCCAGAACGGCCTGACGATCTCGGCGCTCTACTGGCTGGCGGCCAATCGCGCGCGACTGCGGCGCAAATGGAAATCGGCGCCGCGACAAGAAGAGACAGCCGGCGCGACTAAACCCTGAGCGCGGGTCAGGCCGCGGGCTGCGCGCGGCGGCGAAGCACGTCGCGGCGGCCGATCGCAGCATAAAGCCACCCGGCCGTGGTCCCGAGCACGCACCAGAATACGGCCGCGGTGACCAGCGATGCGGCGACGAAATGCGCCGCGATATCCGCCGTCACCGCGTCCTGGCCTTCGGGACGCGGCGGCGCGCCGATCACATGCGGCAGCAGGAGCAGCAGCGCGCCAACGAGCCACAACAGCCGGCGGCGCGCAAAGGCGATGACACCGAGACCAGCGCAAGTCGCGAGAGCGGTGCCGAGCCACCACGCCTGGCGCGCGACAATAGCGGCCGACACCATGCCCGGCGGCTCGGGCGGAAGTCCGAGCCCCGGCGCGAGGGCAAAAGCGGCAAAGCCGGCAAGTCCCCAGAGCAGGCCCTCTTGCGCATCGACGATCCGGCCGGCAAAGGCCTGGCGCAGCGCGAAGCCACCGCTCAAGACGAGGCCGAAGCCGACGGCGATGATGAGATTGGCGAGAAAGGTCAGCCCCACGCGTTGAAATCCGGGCGCCGGCTCCCATTGCGATGCTTCGTCATGCGCCGCACCGTCATGCGCATGGGCCTGCGTCGCGGCGGCATCCTCGTAAACCTCCGCCGCCGCGATCAAGGGTACGATCTTCCAAAACTGCAGCGCCGTCAGAGCGAGGCCGCCGATCAAACCGGCGATCAGGCCGACGGCAAAGACGCGATGGAGCAAGCGAGCGCTCGCGGGCTCAGTGACAGGGGAAGAAAGTGTGCCGCGCGTCGTGGGTCGCGTTATGAATGACGGAGATCGGCGAGAAGCCGGCGCCGAGAACGAGAAACGCGCCGAGCACGATTGCCAAGACGCCGGAGAGCGCCACGGCCGAGGCGCGCGCATCCGTTGCAACCGTCCGTTCGACCGAATTCGTCATCACCGAAACTCCTTCCCTTAAAAGTCTAGAGCGTGCGAGCCGGCATCGCAAGAATCCCCGAGGATCACGCGACGCGATAGGGCGCGACCCATCCCCATCGCTTCGCCGCCTCGTGGCCGCCCAGGAACGCGGCGAACCAGATGAGGTTCAGCACGAGAATTTGCGCGACGATCGCCGGCGCAAAATCCTCGAGCCCGCCAAGGACCAGCGCGACGGCGAAGAGACTTGCTTGATAGGCAAGGAAGGCCGCGAAGAACGCGGCGGCATGAGCCATGACCGTGCTGCTGCGCAGGACAAGACGCAGCATCGCCATGGTCGCGGCCAAGGCGATGACCGCCGCAGCGCCGAGCGCCAGGCCCCACAGCGCGGTATCGAGCGTCCAGGGATAGTCGAGAAATCCGAAGCCGATCGCCTGATTGAGTGCCCAGATCGCAACGATGACGGCAAGCGCTTGCGGCACCGCAAGGGTTGCCGCCGCGATCGCTGCGAGGGCGGCGAAAGGCGTCGCACAGGTGAAGACATAGCTTCCGACAGCCGAGCTCGCCACCAGCAGAGCGGGCCACAGCCAAGCCGAGACCGCCCTATCGCCGCGCGCCGCGGGCGACAGGTTTCGATAAGATCCGTTCATCGTTCTTCCCTCAATGTTGAAATCGCGTTGCCGTGCGGTCGATCGCATCGGGGCCGGTGGCCCCGGTCCAGCGCCGCCGCAACTCATCCCACAGCGCCAGCCTCGACCAGTCGGGCTCTTTCAAGATCTTCTCGCCATCGGCCGACAAGAGCGGGTTTGGCAGCAGGATCGTCGTCTGCTGCTCGTCCGCGCCGTTGAAGAGGCGCAAGCCCCAGGAAATCGGCGCGCCCGAAGGATCGAGCCGGCGATAGAGCTCGGCGCGCGCCGTCTGCCGCCGCCGCGCGAGCGCGGGCGGCGTCGGATCATGACGCGTTCCTTTCGTCGGCCCGATACAGAGGTGAAAATGCGACGCGCCGAAGGCGATAGTGAGATAGCCGTCGAGCGAGCCGATATGCGTCGGCGCATGGGGCGCGCGCATTTCCCAAGCCGCGCCCTCGATGATCGGCCCGAAAACGATCTCGTCCCAGTGGTTGCGAAAGAGATCGCCGAGCAATTCGGCGAGGCTCGCCTCGTCGGCCGGCAGCGCAAAGACGTCGGCGGCATGGCCGTCGGCCTCGATGACGCGCTCGGCTGTCGTGACCGGCATCGCTGCAAACTCCCTCGCCGCCTATTTTCCGCTGGCCGCGACATCATAGCTTATCCGGAAGCCGGCGAAGAAGCCAAGCCCGGGCCGTTGAAACCCGACCGGCTCCTCGTAGCGGCGGTCGAGCAGATTGTCGATGCGCGCGCAGAATGTGACATTCTCCGTCGCTGCGTAAGAGGCAGCGAGATCGACGATCGTATAGCCCGTCGTCTTGAGCCGCGGCACGGAGAAGTCGCGATTGCCGTCGATCCAGGGCCCGACATAGAGAAGGCTGGGATTGAGGCTGAGCGCCTTGGTGACCTGCCACGCCGCGGTGATGCTGAGCTTGTGCTTGGGCCGGCGCAGCAATTCCTGGTGCAGCACGCTGTCATTCGCGATCGTGAAGGTGTGGTCGAGGCGCAGGTCGAGATCGGATATCGGCGCGTAAGCGACGAAGCTCTCGACGCCGTAAGTCTCCGCGCGCGCGATATTGGCATCGGCATTGCCCGCTGCGTTGAGCGCGATCAGATTGCGAATGTCGTTGTGGAAATAGGTGCTGCCGAA
>CAYMNX010000649.1:0-5253 GCA_964391905.1 uncultured Rhizobiaceae bacterium | reverse complement strand
TTGCGCAACTTCGGGCAGAGGATGACGTTCGTCCCTGCCGGCTATTGCTTCAAAGAATCGCAAATTCCGTCGGTATCGGCTCGCGCGATTTTCTTGTTCATCGATCCCAAGAACCCGCTGCTCGACCCTCAGTCGGGGTTCGATCGCGCCGCATTCACGCCGCGGATGTTTTTCGAAAATCCGATTCTCTTCGAGACTGCGCGCAAGCTTGAGGCTCTGATCGAAGTTGGCGAATCAAGCGATCGCCTTTATGCCGAAGCCTTGGGTGTCGTTTTGGCGCACGAGCTGATGCGCCTTGAAACGCCGGCCGGCCAGTCGAAGCAACCCACCCGTGGCGGCCTTGCGGGTTGGCAGAAAAAAAGAATCGCCGACTACATCGACGCCAATCTTTGCGAGCAGACCTCGTTGGCCATGCTCGCGTCCATGGTTCAGCTCAGCCTTTATCACTTCTCGCGCGCTTTCAAGCAGACTTTTGGAATGCCGCCGCACCGTTATCATGCACAACGCCGGATCGAGCGTGCCAAGATGCTGTTGGCCGAACGCAAGCAAACGATCACCTCGATCGCACTCGAGCTCGGCTTCTCCGATACGAGTTCGTTCACGCGCGTCTTTCACAAATTCACTGGACGAACGCCGCGCGACTATCGTCGCAGTGTGATTTGAGAACGCGCCATATTTCGATGCTCCACTCAACACGGGCTATCCAAAAATGACCAAGCAGACATTTGATCGAAATCTCGCCCCCTATCTGCGCAAAATTTACGACTTTCCTCTCATCACGTCCGAGGAGGAAACGCGGCTCGCCGAAAGGTGGCAGCAACATCAAGACATCGAGGCCGCTCATCGCTTGGTGGAAAGCCATCTGCGTCTTGTGGTCAAAATCGCCCGAGGATACCGAGGATACGGCCTGCCGATCTCGGATCTGATCTCCGAGGGCAGCGTTGGCATGATGCAGGCGGTCAGGCGTTTCGATCACAAGCGCGGTTACCGGCTCTCGACTTATGCGATCTGGTGGGTTCACGCCGCCATGCAGGAATACGTCCTGCGCTCCTGGTCCTTGGTGAAGATTGGCACCACGGCGGCACAGAAGAAGCTGTTTTTCAATCTCGGCCGGCTCAAACGGCAATTGCAAGCGATGAGCGACGGCGATCTATCGCCGGAGAATGTGAAGACGATCGCCGCCGAGCTGGGCATTGCCGAGGACGAGATTGTCAGCATGAATCGCCGGTTGGCGGCGCCGGACGAGTCCCTTAACGAGCTCACCGGGGACAATGGCTTCGGCCATGTGACGGAATGGCAGGATCTCCTCGTCGACGAGACGGTCAACCAGGAGAGCGCGATGGCCGAGCGGACGGAGCTTTGCTATCGGCGCCGGCTCGTCAGGACGGCGCTTGACGGTCTGACCTCCCGCGAGCGCGACATCATAAAGGAACGACGCCTGAAGGAGCGGCGCTCGACCCTTGGCGATCTCGGCAAGCGCTATGGCCTCTCGCGCGAGAGCATTCGCCTCATTGAGGGGCGCGCGCTCGAAAAGCTCCGCCAAGCCGTCGGCGCGCAGATGTGAACGCGATAAACACAAAACAAATAGGGGCAGCTAGGGGCAGCGCCATGTCGTCATACCGGTGTCCGCTCACGAAAAAGAGAGCGTCGAGGCGCAGACGGTCGATTTCGGCACCGGACAATGCGCCCAGCCTCGTTCGCGTCGTTTTCGCCGGCGCATCGCTCGCTTTCAACATGCCGCGGCAGGCGACTTTTGGCGACCTCGCCCATGAGGTTCGACTGCTCGGGCGACGCTATGGCGGCCTGCCTCTTTATATCGGCATCCGATCGCGAACCTCATCCTCGAGCGGCTGGGAAAGGGGCAGGTCGCCGCGCGCCAAGACATCGGGAGAAAGGATTGGTCGTCATGTTCGGTAAAGCGAAAAACCTTTTTCACCCGTTTTTTCTACGGACCGCCGTACTGATTGGCGCCACCGTTGTTGTCTGCGTCGTCGCGGTCGTGCAATTCCCCGGTTAGCGCACGCACTTCGTGAGTGCGTTCTGAGGGGCTGAACGTTGTGGGATCACATGCGCGCCAAGCTCTGCTCGCATTGAGGTCGAGAAGCCTTCATCTATCGAGCTACGAACGATTGCATTCTCCCTTCTTTGGCGCGCAACGCAAGCATTCGAAACGCTTTCTCTTGTTCTCATCTGTTGTCGCGTGACGCCGCGTACCGTGACGGCGGTCAGCGGCCATGGCGGCGCTCCAAATCGTGATACGTAGCCCTCGGCGCCGATAGCTGCACATAACTCAGCATATCGCGCAGTGTGCGCATCTCTGCTGTCATGGCGGAGTCAGCAAGCGCCATAACGCGCGGTACCGCTTGCCACAAAAAGACTACAGGTGAGATTTCTCGATTACGACGTAAGGTGTGGCTCTGCACACAACGCGGTCATTACCTAATGACAGCTCTACTATCAACTGTGCAATCCAACATTTTACCGACCGACAGCGGTTCGACGGCTCTACCGCCTGTGGCCATCCTCGCCGGCGGTCTCGGAACGCGATTGTCGGAAGAGACGGATCAGCGCCCAAAGCCGATGGTTGATATCGGCGGCCATCCCATTCTTTGGCATGTCATGCGCCAATACTACGCGTACGGTATGAACGAGTTCGTCATCGCGCTCGGATATAAGAAAGAAGCTGTTATCCGCTATTTCCTCGACCTTCATGCCTTGAACAGCAACGTCGTGACGGTGCGAACGCGAGACGGCTCCACCTCTTTTCGTAGCGGTGCCGACACGCTCGATTGGACTGTTCATTTGGTCGATACAGGCCCCACGACGATGACCGGAGGCCGCATCAAGCGCCTGGCGCCCTATCTTGAGCGCGGCACCTTCATGCTGACCTGGTGCGACGGGCTATCGGACGTTAACCTGTCGCAGCTGCTCGCGTTTCATCGCGCCCATCGCAAGCTGGCCACCGTCACGACGATTCGCGCGCCGTCGCGCTTCGGCTATCTCGACATCGATAGCGATGACGGATCCGTGCGTCGCTTCATTGAAAAGCCGGATCACGGCGACGGTTGGATCAATGGCGCGTTCTTTGTCCTCGAACGCGGGATATTCGATTACATCGACGGCGACGAGACGGTTTGGGAGCGCGAGCCGCTGGAGCGCCTCGCCGCCGCAGGACAGTTAGTCGCTTATCGCCACAATTCATTTTGGCAATGCATGGATACTCTGCGCGAGAAGCATCTTCTCGATGAGCTTTGGCGTCGCGGCAAGGCGCCATGGAAAACATGGGAGTAGAAAGATGCGTGTTTTAATTACGGGCCATAGTGGATATATCGGCTGCGTATTGACGAGACTTCTTATGGACGCCGGCCACAGCGTAACCGGCATCGACACGGCGCTCTTTGCAAAATGCACTTTCGGCCTCGACGAAGTCCACGACATTCCCTGCATCGACGGCGACATCCGCGAATTGACGCCCGCCGATCTTCAAGGCTTTGATGCAATCGCGCATCTGGCAGGTGTCTGCAACGATCCTCTCGGCGACCTGCTCCCGGAAACGACCTTTGAAATAAATTACCGTGCGACCGTTCGGCTCGCCGAATTGGCAGCCGCCGCCGGCGTGCAGCGCTTCGTCTTCTCGACGACGTGCAGCGTCTATGGCGCCGCGGGCCAGGATTGGGTCGACGAGGGGACGCCGCCCAATCCGATCACGCCCTACGGTGTATCGAAATACCGCGCGGAATTGGGACTGGCGGCACTCGCCAGCGAGCGCTTTTCTCCGGTCCTGCTGCGCAGTGCGACCGCCTACGGCTTCTCGCCGCGCATTCGCTTCGATCTTGTTCTTAACAATCTGGTCGCGCACGCATTCACGAGCGGACGCGTGTTCTTAAAAAGCGACGGCCAGGCGTGGCGCCCTATCGTCCATATAGGCGACATCGCCAATGCATTCCTCGCCGCGATCGAGGCGCCGCGCGAGGTGGTCCACAATCAAATATTCAATGTCGGGTCCACGACGGAAAATTATCGGATCCGCGAGCTTGCGGAGATCGTCAAAGCCGCGGTTCCCGGCTCTTCGATCACCTATGCCGATGGTGCCGTGGCGGACAAGCGCTCTTACCGCGTCAACTGCTCGAAAATCGCCATGCATCTGCCGAACTTCAGGCCGCAATGGACGGCGGAGCGGGGCGCGATGCAGCTCTACACGAAATATCGTGAAGTGGGGCTCGCGCTCGGCGACTTCGAAGGACCGCGTTATCAGCGCCTTGCTTATCTGAAGTCGCTCATGAGCCATGGTTACGTCGACGAATCGCTGCGCTGGCAGCCCTCGGCGCAGCAATGGCGCTACGACAACGGTCTTTTCGCGCCTCTCCCGCTGCAGCCGGAAAGCTCCGTGTCGTGAGCGGCATCTGCCCCAATTGCGGCGCGAGCGAAGCGCGAAGCTTTTATCGCGTTCCCGGCATTCCGGTAAATAGCTGCCTTCTCGTGGCCAGCCGCGAGGAGGCGCTTCGCTTCCCGACGGGTGATCTCGACCTTGCTTTCTGCTCGACCTGTGGCTTCGTATTCAATTCGGCTTTCAATCCTGAGGCCACGGTCTATTCCGATCAATATGAGGAGACCCAAGGCTTTTCATCCACATTCAGGACCTTCCACCGCCAACTGGCTGAGTCGCTGATCGAGCGCCATCGGATCGTCGGCAAGGACGTCGTGGAAATCGGCTGCGGTAAAGGCGAATTCCTGGCGCTGCTATGCGAGCTCGGGCAGAATCGCGGCCTTGGCTTCGATCCGAGCTTTGTGCCTTCGCGGCTGACGACGCGCGCCGATGTCCGGGTCATGAGTGAATTCTTCTCGGAGACTTCCGAGGTTCCGGCCTCGGACCTCATTTGCTGCAAGATGACGCTTGAGCACATCCTGCAGACCGGGAAGTTCCTGCGCGCCGTGCGCAATGTCGCGTCGCTCGAGCGCGGAACCATCGTGTTCTTCCAAGTCCCGGACGCACGGCGCATCCTTGAGGAACGGGCATTCTGGGACATCTATTACGAACATTGCTCCTACTTCACCCCGGTTTCGCTCGCCTACCTGTTCCGCATCACGGGATTCGAGATTCTCGATCTCTGGGATGGCTATGACCGTCAATACTTGATGATCGAGGGGCGGCCGTCATCCGATCAAGGCGCGACGCGGCTCGCCGATGCGGAGCGACGCGAGCGCGAAGCGCTCTCGACCCAAGTCAGCGACTTTTCCCGGTCGGTCGGAAGC
>CAYMNX010000648.1:0-10328 GCA_964391905.1 uncultured Rhizobiaceae bacterium | reverse complement strand
CGCGACGTCGAAATCATCCGCATCGATGATCTTTTGCCAGTCGAAGATCGGACGTCGATCTTGCGTCACCGTGACGCCGATCTCTTTCCAGCTCTCGGCGATCAGATCGGCGCCGATGAAATGCGGCATCGGAATCGCGCGAACGAGCAGCGTCACCTTGAGATCATGAACGCCGGCTTCGGCGAGGAGACGCTTGGCTTCGGCGCGCGAGGCGGCGATATCGTGCGAGAAGCCCGGGAGCTCGACCAGCTCGGATTCGGGCGTCGCCATGCTTGATCCCGGGCGCATCAGCCCGCCGACGTATTTGAGAAAAGTGGTGCCGCCGAGCTTCTCGGCTGCCCCCCAGCGATCGATCGCGAGAGAGAGCGCACGGCGCACGCGCGCATCGTCGAAGGGTTTGCGCTTGGTGTTGAACACCACCAGTAAATTGGAGAGCCATGGACTCTCGCTGAGCGTGATGCGATCGCCCATTGCTTGCTGCAGCTCCGCTCCTTGCGGCGGCGTCACGCCGCGGAATTCGGCCATGATTTTACCGCTCTTGAACGCATCCATCACGGCGGAGTCGGGCATGAAGTCTGCTTGATAGCCGTCGAGATAGGGGCGGCCGGGGCGAAAGTATTTGTCCCAGCGCTTGCCGCGCCAATATTGCCCTTTGACGTGTTCGACGAAGACGAAGGGACCGGTGCCGAGGATGTGGGTCTTCGGGAATTGCGGATCTGCAGCGAGCTTCGCCGCGCTGTAGATGCAGTTCCACGGCGAGGCGAAATTCTGCAGCATCGCCGCTTCGGGCCATTGCAGATGAAATACGACCGTCAACGGATTGGGCGTGTCGATGCTCGATATCGACGAGAAGTCTACCTGCCGCGCCGAGACGACACCCTGCGGCGGATGGATGATGCGCTCATAGCTCGCCTTCACATCGGCAGAGGTCAGCGGCGAGCCGTCGTGGAACAGCACGTTGGGCCGCAATTTGAACGTGTAGGTGAGCCGATCGGGCGATACCGTCCAAGACTCTGCCAGATCGCCAATGATCTGCGGATAATTCGGCGCGTCGAACTTGAGCAAGGTCGAGTAATGGGGCGCCACCGGATGCAGAAAGGCGAAGGACGTATTGCTGTGGCAGTCATAGTTCTGCGGCTCGACGGTGACGGCGAATTCGAGCGTGCCGCCACGCATCGGCGTTGCCGGTTCCTGCGCATGCGCCGTCCCTGCCAGCAGCAAGGTCGCGACGATGAAGGCTCTCGTGAAATGGTGCCAGTGCCACAGCGACGGGCGATCGGCACGATCGGAGCATAGGCTCTTTGCCACCGGATTCTCCCCCGGAAAACGACGCATCAACGACAAGACATTCGCGCGATAAAGCCCGGCCGGCCTAGCGGGTCTGGCTGGTCAGCCAGTGCTGAAACTGGCCGAAAAGCTCGTCCTTCTGCTCCTGCGTCATTCCTTGACCGCCGCTGACCTGCAAACGCTCCTCCAGGAAACGCTGGAATACGGTTTTCAAGTCGCGCGGCATGTTGTTTTGGCTCGCGACGGCGGGGGTATTGCGCTTCAGCCATTGATCCGCCGGCGGGAAGCGTCGCCAGCCAGGAATTTCGGCCGTGAGGTTGACCTCGCTCCATTTCGGATGATGGCCCGGCTCCAGCAGCGACTGGAACTGGGTGAAGAACGCGTCGACGAAATTGACGACGTTGCGGTACCGCTCCGAATCGGGTGCGAGATTGGCGACGTAGAGAGCCGCGCCGACCGCAACCGTGTCGACAGGCTTGTCAGCCGTGACGAGATCGGGATAGTCGGCTGCGGTGAGCCGCGTCGGAACATAGGCTGCCGTCACCTTCGGATCGAGCGGGATCGAGACGAAGTGCAGGCCGTCCTCCGCCTTGAGGCTGCGGAAGAGCGGCGCGGGCTTGCCGCTGACATAGGCCAGCGCGGCGATCTCGCCCTTCTTCAATTTCTCGAGCGCCGTTTGCTGATCGAAATTGGTGATCGTGACCGAGACTTTGAGAAGATCGAACAAGCGACCGGCTGTGATCGCCGTGCCGGCGCCGCGGATATCGGCGTTGACCTTCTGATTGGCGAGATCGGCGACGCTTTTGATCTCGGACCGCGCAAGCAGATGGAATTCCTCGTTATAGAGCTTGGCGATGTAGGTGAGGCTCTCGATGCCGGGGAAGAGCTTCTGCTGCCGCGCCGTATCCATGACGTCTTGCTGCATGATCGCCATATCGATGCCGCGTAGGATGCGCAGATCGGTAATATTCTGCATCGCGCCCTTGCCGACGACCGGCAGCACGCGGCGGGTCGCGCCATCGTCGATGATGTTGGCGAGATCCTCCGCGATGCGCACGGAAATGCCGGTGGCGCTGCCGGTCTCGAGCTCGACGACGCCCTTATTGTTGGCGGGTTGCGCTGGCGGCGGCACATCGGCCGCCTGCACGGATGCGGCTGCGAGAAGAAGACAGGAAAGCGCCGCTGCCGCGGTGGCGAAATGTCGCAAATGCTTATCGATCATGGCGTTCACCATTCTGATGAGGGAAAGGCTCGGCTTCTTGCCGTGCCGCGAAAGGACGTGCTGCCCCAGCCGGGAAAAGCGTTTCCGGTATTCGTCATTGATGAAAGACAAGAAAGACCCCCGAATATTCTAGAAGCCGGCACCATACAGGCCGTGCGCAGCCTGTTCCAGCGATTCACGACGGTGGCGCGTTGCCGTGACCGCTGCCTTTGCGGGCATTGGCTATTTCTGAAAATTGAGTTGCTGGAGGCCGCGCTCGGCATCGGGCTCCCCGAGCTCGCGCGCGCGCCGGTACCAGAGCGCGGCCGTGCTCGGATCGGCTCGGACACCGCGGACCCCGGCGCGCTCAAGAAAGGCCGGATCGAAGGTTTCCGCCATGAGCAGCGCCGCATGGCCGTTCCCCGCCGCCGCAGCCCGCTCGTAGTAAAGGCGTGCTGAGCTGATGTCGCCGGTCTCGAGGAAAGCGTCGCCGCGTGTGACGAGCGCCGCGATTTCTTCGGCGGGAATCGCCGGCTGATCGGCCGCGGGCGGCTTGAGCGCCGCGGTTTGGGCGGGGGCTGCCGATGCGCTGTCGGCTGAGCTGGTATCCCGCGCAACCGCAGACGGCCTGTCCTCGTGAGCGGCAGGCGATGTCGGACCTGGCCGGTCGGCGACGATGCTCGGTTCGGGATGAGATGGACCGGCCGCCGCGGGCTGGCTTTCGGCTTTCGTTGCCGGCGCTACCGGTAACGGCGGCGGCGCTGCAGCCTCAGGTGCTACGCCCGCGCGAGCATTCGCTATCGCCTCGCCATTCTCGGAGGATGGCGCTGGCTGAATGACGATAGGCGTGAGCTCGGCGCCTTTGGTGCCGGCCCCCTTGGTCTCGGTGCTCGCGACCGGCGCTTCGATCGCAACCGGCGGCTGGTCGGGCGAGCGGAAATGCCGTGGAATGAGCGTCCCGAGCAGCAGCAGGATGCCTGCATAGCCGACGACGAAGATGCCGCCGATCACGACGCGCCGGCGTACGGTTCCGAGGCGTCGCGGCGACTTCGCGTCGGGTGAAGGCTCGGGCGCGGTCTGGTGCGATGAGCCGAGCTTCGCGGTTTCGGATGAAAGCGGCTCTTTGGCGGCGTCGGTCGATGGATCGCTCGCTGGTTCGGTCGTCGCAGGCGCAGCCATGCTGGGCGTCAGCGGCGAATTCGAGACCTTGCGCGGCTCGCGCGAGCGGAAGGCGAGGCGATTGACGAGCGCAGGATCGCCGCCGGACGCGGCGGCGATCGCGGCGATGGCATCGGGCGCGAGATTTTCAGCCTCGCCCGGGAAACGCGCCCGGATGAAGGGCGCGATTTCGTCGGGGCCCAGATGCTGGAACAGGATGCGCGCGGCAAGACCTTCGATCAGGAAGGATAAAGACGGGCGCTCGAGCCGGCCCAGAAAGATCGGCGTGACGACCAGCACGGCCATGCCGATCGTCGGTTCGCCGAAAAGCCATGTGGCGAAGAATTCGCGCAGTTGCTCGTCGGAAAGTTGGTCGGCATCTTCCAGCACATAAAGCGGCAGTGGCGTTCCCAGCGCGACGAGCAGCGCGCCCGCTGAGAATTCCTGCGTTTCGATTTCGCCCGAGGGTGTCAGTACGAGACGCCGCCAATCGTCGCGTGTCACTCCATTGCCGCACGGAATGCCAATGACGGTGTGCGTGGCGGCCGCGGCTTTCCCCAGGGCATTCGCGAGCAGGCGTCCATCCGCCGGCGGGCTGCCGGTGACAACGACGAAGCGCCCGCCCCCTGCGAGCGCGGCGAGGATACGGCCGGCGACAGATTGGTAATGCGCCGCACTCGAAAAATAATCGAAGCCGGATTCGGCCTCCGGGTAGCCATCGATTTTGGACGCTGAGACATCTGCCATCATGGTGCTACCGATTCAAAGAAGAAGTCGCTCTCGACGGGTTTGCAAGTTGCCTTGCGCCATCTCGAGACCAAACCGTCTCATCCCAATCTCGCTGACACCTGTCCGATCATTATTGTCAATGCTGAGTAAAAGCCGTTACCGGCCTGTGAACAATGGTTTATTGGTTTGACACGGAAAACGGCGATTGCTCCAAAGTGCTTTCGAGACGGATCAGCGAATCATACCTCTTTACCATAAGCCGCCGCGGGTTTCGCCGACAATCGTCGCGTCTGCCGCGGCGCGGCGGGACGCGACGACTCGTCGCCCGCCCATCTATCCACAGTGAACGCCGCACCTTAGGAGCGCACCGGCGCAGCGGGATTGCCAAAGCCCGGGTGAGAGGGCATCCTGCCGTCGGCGCCGGTCAAATGTTTGCGCTTTGTTAAGCCTTTACCAAGATAGTCGGCGGGCTTGGCTTGCTTGCGGCTTCGCGCAGCGTTTCACCGGCCGGATACCGATGCGGGGGAGCTGTATCAATGTCATGTGAGAGCCTTCGAGCCTGCCGACGATTGACGGTTGCCGCGGGCTGTGCCGCTCTCGTCGCCGGATGCAACGTCGGGCCTGATTTCCATCACCCCGACGTCAATCCGCCCAATGGCTACACCTCGGAAAAGCTCAACCTGCAGGCTTCTGCCGGTCCCGAGATCAAGCAGAATCTCGCCATTGGTCGAAAGATCTCCGGGCAATGGTGGGAGCTTTTTCACGCCAAGCGGCTCGACGAGGTGTTGAGCGAAGCGCTGGCCAACAATCAGGATTTGGCCGCGGCTCGGGCGAACCTCTTACGATCGCAAGCCAACATCAACGCCGCCGCCGGCGCGTTCTGGCCTCACGTCCAGATGACGAGCGGCGTCAGCCGTCAGCAAGCGAATGGCTCGAGCAGCGGCTTCGACGGCGTGCACGATGTTTTCAGTCTCTACAGCATCGGGCCCAACGTCAGCTATACGCTCGATATCTTCGGGCTCAACCGGCGGCAGGTCGAGCAAACGCAGGCGCTCGCGGAATTTCAGGAATATCAGCTCGACGCCGCCTATCTCTCGCTCTGCGGCGATGTCGTCAACCAAGCGATCACGATCGCAGCCGTGCGGCAGCAGATCGATATCTATAAAGACATCATCGCTGACGACGAGCGAAATCTGAAGAATGTCAGCGAGCAGCTTTCGCTCGGCGAGGCGACGCGCACGGACGTGGAGCAGGCGCGCACGCAGCTCAATACCGATCTTGCCCAGCTTCCGCCCCTGCAGCAGCAGCTGAGCGCGGCGAAACATGCGATGGCGACCCTCATCGGGAAAGCACCGGGTGAATGGGTGGCCCCCGATTTCGATATGTCCGAATTCACCTTGCCGGAGGAGCTTCCGGTCAGCATCCCCTCGGAGCTGCTGCGCCAGCGTCCGGATATTCTCGCAGCCGAGGCTCAGCTGCACGCGGCCTCGGCGGGGATCGGGATCGCGGCGGCACAAATGTATCCGCAAGTCAATCTCTCGGCTTCGTTCACGCAGCAGATAATCGATCCCGCGAATCTATTCAGCGGGGCGGGAAGCATCTGGGCGATTGCGGCGCAGTTGACCGCGCCGATCTTCCAAGGCGGTACGCTGGAGGCGCAGCGCCAAGGCGCCATCGCCGCGTTTCAGTCGCAAGCCGCGACCTACAAGCAGACGGTTCTGACCTCGTTCCAGCAAGTCGCCGATACCTTGACCGCGCTCGACAACGACGCGCAGTCGGTCGCGCGCTGGCGCGCCACGACCGAATCGGCAGATCTCGCGCGCGAGCTGATCCGCGAGACTTATCGTGGCGGCGGCGTCACGATCTTGCAGGTGCTCGACGCGGAGCGGTCTTATGCCGTTGCACGCCTCAGCTATACGAGGTCGAACGCGCAGCGCTTCATCGATACCGCTCAACTCTTCACTGCGATGGGTGGCGGTTGGTGGGATTGGCGGGCAAAGGACAGGGCTCAGGAAATGGCGGCCACCAAGGACGAAGGCGAGGCCAAGGCGACGGCCGCGGTGGTAAAACCCTGACGCAAGCAACGAGGCGGTGGCCTCGTTGCTGCGCTCCTCGTCGAAACGGCAGCAACCGGCGTGCGGCGCTCGCCGGACGATCGGGTAAGCTAAATTATCGAGACACCTTCGGCGCACCGGCGGGTGCCTGCGCGCTCTGCGCCACGCTTTGCTGCAGCATCGTCAGGACCGCGCCCAGCTTTTGCTGTAGCTCGACGGCGCCCGGAAGCGTCAAGACGAGCCGCGCCGCCGGTGCGCGGGTCAGTTTGGGCGGCTTCCCATCCTCGGTTCGGGTGACGGTGAAGGTGAGCGTAATCACGCCGCTACCGATGCCGATGGTATGGATACTGTCGGCGAAGGTTTCCGCGATATTGTGGTTCTCGATAAAAGGCGGCGAGGGCGCTGGTGATGTCGATGCGGGCGGCTGCTGGGCCATAAGGCTCCTCCATTCGAAGATTCAGCGTCTGTCGGTTAGACGAGGGGCGGCGGGATGTCCCGTGCTCTTTCGATCCTGCCGCCGCACACCTGCCCTGTCCATCGCTCAGAGACCCGGCAAGATCGTCGCGGGAGCGACGGGTTTGCGCGTTGCGCCATCGATGGCGGCGTCGAGCTGTCTCAAGCTTGCGGCCCATTCGTAATCGGCAATGACGCGGCGCCGCGCCTGGCTGCCGATAACCGATCCCTGTTCCGTCATGATCGCCTGATCGATGGCGCCAACGAACTCTTCGGGCGTTGCCGCGCGCAGGATCTCCGCGCCGATAACCGCGGTGATGCCGGTCAGCGCTTCGGGCGACGCGATCACCGGCTTTGCCATCGCCATCCCCTCGAGAACCTTGTTTTGTACGCCGCGCGCGACCCGCAGCGGCGCGACGATGGCCGCAGCATGCGCCATGTAGGGTCGCACATCCGGCACCCGCCCGGTGACGATGATCCCGGAATCGCGTGCGAGTGCCTCTACCTCGGGCGCAGGGTTCGATCCAACGATGACGAAGCGAAGAGTGGCGAAGCGTGCTCGAACCACTGGCAGAATCGATCGCGCGAAATGGGTCACGGCATCGACATTGGGCCAGTAATCCATGGCGCCGACGAAGACGAGGGTGGGGCCACCCGCCTCATAAGGATTTGCGTAAGCGCGCTCGGGCGAAAAATAGTCGCTGTCGACCCCGTTGGGGACGCACAAGGTCTCTCCGCCCGAGGGTGGCGCAAACCCGCGCAGCAACGCCAGTTCCGCGCCCGTCGCGACGATCGTCGCATCGAAGCGCGCCGTGATCGCGGATTCGATCTGCCGCAATCGCCGTGCTTCGCGCGCATAAAGCCATTGCGAGCCGAGCGGCTTGCGCCGCGCATAATCGGCCCACTTCTCGGAGTCGACATCGACGATATCGGCGATTGAGCGCAAGCGTCGATGGGCGTCGCTCTCGATATATTGGGCCATGGCCGAGCAATAGATGAAGGCATGCGTCACTTGCGGGCGACGCGTTATGCCCCGCACCCAACGCTCGAGCTCGCCGCTGAAATAGTAGGGCAGGGTCAAGGCGCGGCCGTCGAGCAAGCCGCGCAGGCTGAGCAGCCTTGCGAGCGGCGGCTTGAGGGCGACAAAGCAACACTCGCCGCAGAGGCGCCGCAGCTTATCCGTGAATTCCCAGTCGCGCGGATCGTCGATGAAACAGCCGAGATGAATGCGGTAGCGTCCGGCGAGGTGGTTGAGGAAGTTCCATGAGCGGATCTTGTCTCCTTTATCCGGCGGATAAGGGATGCGATGCGCCAAGAAGACGAGCTCCTCCATGGCTCAGCCGAGCTGGCGCACGATGTGGGGACCGAGGAGGTTGGCGATCGGCAGCGGCAGGCGCTTCCACGCCTCGACGAAGATCCGGAACTTCGGATTGAGCGGGTTGATCTCCGGGGGGGGCGCGCCGTTGCGCATGATGTATTGATAGGAAAGAGGCTCGGCGGGAAAGCCCCAATTCTTCTTGAAATCGAAGGCGCCCGTGCCGCGCTTGCTGCGGCCGAAATCGAACAGGCGGCACCCGCGCTCGCAGGCGCGACGCATCACCTCCCAATACATGAAATCGTTGGCGGCAAGGTCGCGGGCTCGCGTGCCGCCGCCGCCGTAATAGGGGAGGACCTGGTCGCGAAAATAAAAGCTCATCACCGCGGCGACGGGCTCGCCCTCATGCGTGACGACGAGGATCTCGCATTCCTCGCCGAATGCGGCCTTGAGCTCCTCGAAATAGCGGCGCGAGAAAACCGGCGTGCCGAGATTGCGCACGCTCTCGCTATAGACGCGGTGGAGCCGCCGGCAATCCGTATCGATCTCGGATTTGAGGCCGAATTTCTGACCCTTGCGCACCATCGCGCGCTGCTTGCGCGGAATCGCCAGCATGTTCTTCTCGACGTCGGGGTCGATCGGCTTGCGAAAGGTGACATAAAGATCGGCTTTCTCGATCGCCCCGACATAGCTCCGGCTGGCGATGTGCCGATATTCGAGGCACGAGACCTTGAGGCGTTCGGCCAGGTCGCGCGCCGCGCGATCGAGCGCCTCGATCGCCGCGTCACTCGTCGCGACGGGGCCGCCATAGACGCAGAAAGCAAGCGAGCTGAGCGAATTCCCGAAGAGTGCGCTCTTCACATGCACCAGCGGCAAGACGCCCTCGATGACGCCGTTGCGCTCGGCATAGAGATAGCGAGTGCGGTGGCCGAAGCTGCGCTCGATGACGCGCTTCCATCCCGCGCGATGAAAGAAGGTTGCGTCCTCGCAGGCCGTGACGAAGCCGTCCCAATCCGCGAGCCGGCTCTCGTCGAGTTCTCGGATGCTCAAAGCGGCGGCCACGCGGCAGAGCCTTCTTACGCGACCGTCTTGAGGAAGAGCTGGTCCATGCGCGCCCAGGCGAAATCCTTCAGCAAGCGGCGCAATCTTGCTTCCATACGATTGAGATTTACATAATGGCGCAGCCGGCTCTTGAGCGGCAGCCCGGAAGGACGCGGCTGATCGGGGTCGATCTCCCAAGGGTGGAAATAGAAGATGCCCGGCTCTTTGTCGTGGCGATTGACGCGGCGATAGGCCCAGCGCGACAGGCTGTAAGGAAGAAGGCGAAAATAGCCGCCGCCACTGCACGGAAGATTCCGGCCGAAGACGGAGACCGTGGTCAGCGGAACTTCGATCAGCCCCGAATGCGGCGGGGTGAAAGCAAAGCGCGGCGCCTTTGGCATGCCGTAGAAATCGTGCATGACCGGATAGATGCTGGAGCTGTAGGCGTAGCCTTCCTCGGCCAGGATCGGCAACGCCCAGAGCGAGCGCTCGGTGATCGAGAAGCTCGCCGCGCGATAGCCTCTGACCGCAACGCCGCCCGTGTCTTCGAGCAGCTTCTTGGTGCGCCGGATGTCGGCGCGGAATTGCTCGGGGGTTTGATCGAAAACCGGAAAGTGGGCGAAGCCGTGACTTGCGAGCTCATGGCCTTCATCGACGATCCGCCGGATCAGCGCGGGATGACGCTCCGCGATCCAGCCGAGGGTGAAGAAGGTCGCCTTGACGCCGGCCTCGCTGAAGAGGCCGAGAACCCTATCGGTGTTGGCTTCGACGCGCCGCGGCCACTGATCCCAACTCGCACGATCGATGGTGCGGGCAAAGGCTTGCACCTGAAAATAATCCTCGATGTCGATCGACATCGCGTTGCGGATCGCCGCGCTGTCGCGCGGTGGGATCTTCGGGCCTTCCGCAAGGTCCGACGCAGCACGCTGTTGCGGTTTGAGGTCGAGGATCATCGGGAGAGGGCTTGGTGTTGGTTCGGCGTATCGTTGGAGGGTTGTTTGGGGGTGTTGATTTCCGAGTTGAGGTAGGAGGCGGCGAGCTCGATGCCGCGCTTGATGGTTTTGTCGTGGATTTTGACGGTTTTCTCGAG
>CAYMNX010000647.1:0-2333 GCA_964391905.1 uncultured Rhizobiaceae bacterium | reverse complement strand
TCATCAGGTCGCATTTGAGACGATAGAGTCGTCGGGGAGCGCTAACGCAGGGGCATCACGCGTGCGATCCAATCCAGCGTAATCGCCATTAGCATCGGATCGCCGGAGCCGAAATGGTTTTGGCTTTCGATGATGTGCTTCTCGCAATTCGCACCCGCGGCTTGCGCCAAGGCCTCGGTCTCCGAGACGGGAACGACGGCGTCCTCGCGCGGATGAATCAAGAGAAGTGGACGCGGTGTGATCTGATGTACGAGAGCTTCGGGATTGAACTCAAGCATGCTCAGCGCCGTCTCCGCGGTGAATTCCATCACTGCACCAGACGGAAGGCCGGCGCGATTGTGCTCGGGGATATGGACGATGTCGAAGCGGTTGAGCATCACCGAGCGTCCGGTCTTCGCGGTGATCTGCTTTGTTTCCTCGAGCCGCTTTAAGAAAGCTTGCCACTGCGCCTCGTCGCGATACTGAAAACGGAAGCGGCGCTCGCCATTCCCGACTGCACCATTGGCCGCGCAAACACGGACGCGCTTATCGGTGGCGGCAACAAACATCGCAACCGAGCCACCGAGGCTCGCGCCGATCACGCCGATGCGGCCGCGATCGACGTTGGGTTGCGTCTCAAGGAAATCGATCGCGTGGCATAGATCCGCGACCTCTTCCAGGCAGATGACGCTGCCTTTGGCGCCGTCGCTCTGGCCGCAGCCGCGAAAATCGAAGCGCAGCACGACATAGCCCACGCCTTCGAGCGCTCGCGCGAGCTCGGGGTGCCCCGCGCCGCGGCAGCTGCCGCCGAAGCCATGGCAGAGAATGAGCGCCGGCCGTTTCGCTATCGCGCCCTCCGCCGGGACGTGCAGGAAACCACGCAGCGTCAGGCCGTCGGACGGAAAGCCGATCGCGTGTTCCATGTGCGACTTCCTCTGCGGTTACCTTCCGCTTTGTGGGGCGAGTTTCCCGAAGCGCGTGCCGTAATCGATCGGCAGCACCTCGCCGGTGATGAGATCGGGCCCGTCGATGAACCAGCATACCATCTCGGCGATATCTTCGGCAAAAGCGGTCTTGCCGACCGGCGTGATCCGTGCCATCTCGGCGACACGCTCATTGAAGCGTTGCTCGCCAAGCAAGTTCTTCATCCAGCGCGTCGCGACGAATCCCGGCGCCACCGCATTGACGCGGATCGCGGGCGCGAGCTGGCGCGCGAGCGCGATGGTCATCGAATTGAGCGCGCCTTTCGAGGCACCATAGGCGATCGAGCTGCCTTCGCCATCGAGCGAGCCCAGCGCCGAGACATTGACGATCGCGCCATTCCCCTGGCGTTTCATCTGCGGCACCACGGCGCGGATCATCTGATAGGTGCCGACGACATTGACGGCAAAGATGTCGAGGAAGTCGGGGCCGTTGAGCGCGTCGAGATCGCCGGGCTTGGCCGGCTTCGTCTTGCCGGCACTGTTGACGAGCACGTCGATGCGCCCCCAGCGCTCGAGTGCCGCGGCGGCCATGCCCTTGCACGCGGCATCGTCCGCGATATCGGCCCGGTGAAGGAGCACGTCGACGCCGAAGGCGCGACACGCCGCGGCGGTTTCCTCGGCTTCGGCCTTGCTGCGGGTATAATTGACGACGACGCGGCAGCCTTTTGAGGCGAGACGTTTGGCGGTCTCGGCGCCGATACCGGTGGCGGAGCCGGTGACGATGGCGACGCCGTTCTCGATCTTCACGGATTCCTCCCTTTGAAATGCCGGCACGAGTGTGGCTTCAGTCCCGCCGCTCTGTAAAGCCGTGGGCAGAAATTCCGCGAAAGTCTCTCGCCTTCAACGCGGCGTGGTGCCATGCTTTCCGACAACAGCTCGGGAGGAGCCTTTGTCAAATCTTCAGCTCAGCATCGCCATGCATCCCAATGCGCGCTCGCGCGCCGTGCTCGAAGGCCGCCACAAGACGGAAGGCATCGATTTCCTCTTCACCTCGCTCTTTCCGTCGGAGATTTTCTGGCGCCAGCTGAAATTCGCCGAATTCGACGTCTCGGAGATGTCGATGTCCTCCTTGCTGATCGCGATCGCGCGCGGCAATCGCGATTGGGTGGCTCTGCCGGTGTTCACGACGCGGCGGTTCTTCCATACCGGCATTTGGGTGCGCGAGGATGCCGGCATTCGCACGCCCGCGGATTTGAAGGGCAAGCGCGTGGGCGTGCCCGAATATCAGCAGACGGCGGCGCTGTGGACCCGCGGCTACCTGCAGCACGAATACGACGTACATGCGCGCGACATCGAGTTCTGGATGGAGCGCAACGACGACGTCAGCCAGGGTGCCGCCATCGGCTTCAAGCCGCCGCCGGACGTCAGGCT
>CAYMNX010000646.1:0-1520 GCA_964391905.1 uncultured Rhizobiaceae bacterium | reverse complement strand
CTCCTCGCCATCCTGGCGCGTCAGATTGGCGACCGAGCGCAGGATGCGCTCTCCCCAAAGGATGCCGTAGGGAAAGCTCGGAATGTCGCTCATATGAATGCCGGCGCAGACGACCGTGCCGCCTTTCGCGGTCGCTTGCAGCGCCAGCGGCACGAGCGGGCCGACCGGCGCGAAGATGAGCGCGGCATCGAGCGCTTCGGGCGGCATCGTCTCGGAGCTGCCCGCCCATTCGGCGCCGAGGCTCAAAGCGAAATCCTGGCCCGCCTTATCGCCTTCGCGGGTGAAGGCGAAGACGCGCTGGCCGCGATGGCGCGCCACTTGCGCGACGATATGCGCCGCCGCGCCGAAGCCGTAGATGCCGAGCCGCTCGGCCGCGCCGGCGAGCCGCAAGGCGCGATAGCCGATGAGACCGGCGCAGAGGAGCGGCGCCGCCGCGACATCGTCGAGCCCCTCTGGCAGCGGAAAGCAGAAGCGCGCATCGGCGACGGCGTAATCGGCGTAGCCGCCGTCGATCTGGTAACCGGTGAAGCGCGCGTTATCGCAAAGATTCTCGCGGCCCGAGCGGCAATAGGTGCAGACGCCGCAGGTGAAGCCGAGCCACGGCACGCCGATGCGGTCGCCGCGCTTCAGCGTCGTCACGCTGTCACCCAGGGCTTCGACATAGCCGACGATCTCATGCCCAGGCACGATCGGCAGCTTGGGCTCGGTCAGCTCGCCATCGACGACATGGAGATCGGTGCGGCAGACGCCGCAAGCAGCGACGCGCAACAGCACCTGATTCGGGCCTGGCTGTGGTATCTCGCCCGTCTCATCGAGACGCAGCGGCGTCTTGGGTTTCGCCAATCGCATCGCGCGCATCGAGACCTCCTCGCCACGGCCACTTCTCGCCGCGTCATATGGTGGCTATGATCGCCTGATGCCGCCGAAACGCAACCCGCTCAATCTCAACCCGCTGCAACTGAAGACGCTCACCTTGCTGCAGGCGCTGGCGCGCTTGCCCGATCACGGCCGGGCGGAAGGCGACGGCGTCGTCGTCGACAATCTGCCGCATCCGCATGGCGATCATTTCCATTTGGGCGACGCCGTGGTGCTCACGCGCGACGCCTCGGGCCTTTTCAATCAGGCGGCCTGGGTCGCGCTCGAGCGCAAGGGCCTCATCAAGTCGATGTTTCCCGATGCCGCCTTGGTGACGGCCGCCGGCCTCGCCTATGAGACGGGATTGGCCGAGGCGCTTCTTCACCACGCCGATCACGGCGGGCATTAGCTACCAGCACAGCTCCGCCATTGCCGCCATCGGCCGGGCGCCCGCCGCCTCATAGGCAGTGGCGAGCTTTTGGCGGTCGGGCATCTGTCCCGGCGCCGTGCCGAATTCCTCATAGTGAATGCCGGCGGCGACGATGACGCTGTCGATGCCGGCGCCATTGGCACCGGCGATGTCGGTCCTGAGACTGTCGCCGATGGCGAGGATGCGGCGCCGATCGGCAATGCCGAGCAGGCCCAAGGCCGTGTCGTAGGTCGCA
>CAYMNX010000645.1:0-2100 GCA_964391905.1 uncultured Rhizobiaceae bacterium | reverse complement strand
TGCAGCAGCGGCTCTACGCCAGCGACACCTGGTCGGTGCTGATCGTGCTGCAGGGCATGGACGCCGCCGGCAAGGACAGCCTGATCAAGCACGTGATGAGTGGGCTGAACCCGCAGGGCGTCGAGGTGCATCCGTTCAAGGTCCCGGGCCCCGACGAGCTCGATCACGATTTCCTCTGGCGCGTCAATACGCGCCTGCCGTCGCGTGGCCGCATCGGTATCTTCAATCGCTCGCACTATGAGGAAGTGCTGGTGGTGCGCGTGCACCGCGAACTGCTCGACAAGGAGCAATTGCCGGCTTCGCTCGCGGACAGGAAGCTCTGGCAGCACCGCTTCGACGACATCCGGGCCTTCGAGCAGCACCTCGCCCGCAACGGCACGGCGGTGCTCAAGTTCTTCCTCAACGTTTCGCGCGAGGAGCAGCGCAAGCGCTTTCTCGCGCGGCTCGACGAGCCGGACAAGCGCTGGAAGTTCTCAATAGGCGACGTCGCCAAGCGCGAACTGTGGCCGCAGTACATGGCGGCCTATGAGGAGGCGATCCGCGAGACCAGTCGCGACCATGCCCCGTGGTATGTCGTACCGGCCGACAACAAGTGGTTCTCGCGGCTCGTCGTCGCCGCGGCGATTGTCGACGCGCTCGACGGCCTGAACCTCGACTATCCGAAGGTGACGGGCAAGGCGCTCAAGGATTTGGCGAAAGCGCGCCGCGCCCTCATGCGCAAGGGCACGTGACCGACATTACCACACGCCCGGCACCAACCGCCAACGTACGCGCGAGCAATACTCGGCATATCCGGGCAGGTCGCGTGCGAGCACGCGCTCCTCGTCGAGCAGGCGCCAAATGAGCGTCGCGACCAGTGGAATGACGAGCAGCAGGGTCCAGTACGAACCGAGCGCCAATGGGATCGCGACCATCAGCGGCAGCGTGCCGGCATACATCGGATGCCGCACCATCCCATAGAGACCGGTGGAGATCACGGGCTGCCTGCGCTCGACGCGAACGGTGGCGGCCGCGTAGCTGTTCTCCTTCATCACGAAAAAGAAAATGATGAAGCTGATGACGATACCGGCATTGGCGAGGACCGATACCCAGGCAGGCACGTCCGACCAGTGCCAGCGATGATCGAATCCCGGGATGAGCAGCATCAGGAAGAAGCCGGCCATGAAGCCGGTCATGATGATCCGCTGCGCCGGTTCCTGCTCCGCGGCGGGGCCGGACTGCATCCGCCGGGCGATCAGCGCGGGATCGTGCCGCACGAAATAGATGCCGAGGCCGACCGTGCAGGCGACGAACACGGCGAGGAATAGCCATGCCTGCCAGAAGGCGAGGGTGCCGGCCGGTGCGAACAGCAGCAACGCCATGAAGACCAGAAAGGCGAGCTGGCGCGGCCAGGCTTGGCGGACCAGGGCGGCGGTTCCTTCGTCCATCGCTCCTCGCTTTCCCTCGAACGGACAGCAATGCTGACCTATTCCCGCCTTGATTTCATCGGCGTCGATCCGCTAGAAGCGGGGCGTCGTTGCGGTTAACGCGGGCTTTACCGAGCTCAGCCACTCTAACCGCGAAGCAATGAGGATGTTCGTAAGGCCATGTCGACGCGCCAGACCCTTTGCGCGCTCGAGCGGACGGCTCCCAAAGCCGGCACCGCGGCCTCCCTCATTCTGGGCACGCTCCTTCTCCTTACCCGCCCCTGAGGGCCGGCAGGGCTTTGCGCCTGGGCACTCGGGGGATTGACGGAGACACCCCTTAGGAGCGCCCGATGCGGCGCGTGAGCTAGAGAAGGACCACCCTCATGAGTACGACCGCTCCGTCCGACAAGGACCGCGTCGTCATCTTCGATACCACCTTGCGCGACGGCGAGCAGTGCCCCGGCGCCACCATGACGCACGAGGAGAAGCTGCAGGTCGCCGAGCTGCTCGACGACATGGGCGTCGACATCATCGAAGCCGGCTTTCCGATCGCTTCGGAAGGCGACTTCGCCGCCGTCAACGAGATCGCCAGGCGCTCGAAGAATGCGGTGATCTGCGGCCTGTCGCGCGCGGCGCCGAAGGACATCGACCGTTGCGCCGAAGCGATCAAACCGGCGAAGCGCAAGCGCATTCA
>CAYMNX010000644.1:0-6446 GCA_964391905.1 uncultured Rhizobiaceae bacterium | reverse complement strand
CACGCGGCGAGAATTTTCGCGACCGCCGCGACATGCTCCGGCTCGTCGCGGTCGAGCCCCGGCCCCAAGCCCAAAGAGATCGCGAGATCGCTCGGCCCGATATAGATGCCGTCGAGCCCGGGCGTCGATGCGATATCGTCGACATTGTCGAGCCCGTCGATGGTCTCGACCATGACGAAGCAGAGAACGCCGTCGCCCGTCATCTTCATGTCGCGGCTGCCCATCACGAGCGCGGCGCGCGCCGGCCCGTTGGAGCGCTCGCCCTTGGGCGGATAGCGGCACGCGGCAACCGCCTTCGCCGCCTCGGCGCGATTGTTGACGAGCGGCACGATCACGCCTTGCGCACCGGCGTCGAGCGATTTGCCGATCACCCAGGGTTCGTTGCCGGGAACGCGCGTCAGCGGCACGGCGCCGCGCGCTTCGATGCCGCGCGCCATCTCGACCATGTCCTTGTAGTCGCAAACGCCGTGCTGCTGGTCGACGCAGACATAATCGACGCCCTTGGCGCAGACGAGCTCGGCGGAGAAGCCGCAAGGAATTCCGGCAAAGAGGCCGAAAACCGTCTCGCCCTTCGCCCATTTGTCGCGCAACGCAAATGCCGTTCCCATCCCGCCTCTCCCCTTCGCCTTTGATCTTGACCGCGGCGCGATTGTCGGCTGCGCTGCACCCGCCGTCAATCGGCCGAGAGAGCGCGGCCATCGGCCCCTTGCTATTCGCCAAGCCAATGGACCGATCGAGCCCGCC
Organism: uncultured Rhizobiaceae bacterium; assembly: GCA_964391905.1. Lineage (GTDB taxonomy): Bacteria > Pseudomonadota > Alphaproteobacteria > ATCC43930 > CGMCC-115725 > CAIKMD01. The sequence continues at coordinate 5,702 of CAYMNX010000644.1, read as the reverse complement.
CGATGACGGCTGACAGGGCCGGCCGGCTGCTCTAAGAAGCGGCAGGCCTCACGGATCATCGGTCGACGACATGGAAGCCATCGAAGCCCTCATTTCTCGCCGCAGCCCCTCGCGCTTTGCCGATCCCGCCCCGGACGACGCTCAGCTTAGCGCGATCCTTGGCGCCGCCATGCACGCCCCCGATCACGGCAAGCTGAAGCCGTGGCGTTTCATCATCTTGCGCGGCGAGGCGCGAAAGCGCTTCGGCGATGTGATGGCCGAGGCGATGAAGCGGCGCGAGCCCGAGGCGCCCGCGAACATGCTCGAGCGCGAGCGCGAGAAGCCGCTGCGCGCGCCGCTGATCGTCGTCCTCGCCGCGGCGATCAAGGAGGGCCACAAGATTCCGGTGATCGAGCAGATGCTGGCCGCGGGCGCCGCCGCGCAGAACGTCATGCTCGCGACGCATGCGCTGGGCTTCGGCGCGGCGTGGAAGACCGGCGCGCCGGCCTATGACGATTACGTCAAGGGGGCGCTGGGCTTGGCATCCTCGGATGCGATCGTCGGCTTCCTTTATCTCGGCACGCCGGCAGCGCCGCCCGTTACCTTGCCGCCGGCGGAGCTTTCGAACTTCGTCCGCAGCTGGAACGGTTGAGCGCACGCCCCGCGACGAGCGCGCTTTAGCAATCGCTCGTCGCGAGGCTTACGAGCGTGAAATCGGCGCAGCTCGAATCGGCGCTCAGATAGCGGTCATGGCGGAGGCAAATGCCATCCTCCGCCACCACCGAAGCCCAGGCGGAGCTCATGACGTTGAGCCCCTGAAACACCGATTCGAGATAGGCCGGGTCATTGCGGAAATGGATGCAAGCCCGGCATGTTCCGCGTTTCATTGTCGCCATCACTGACCGAGATTGGTCCAATGCGACGCGAACACCCAGGCCGATAACAGCAAGCCCAAGAGCACGTTCACCGCGACGCCGCCGGTAAAAGCGAGGAACGGCTTCGTCCCCGCCTTGGCGAGCTCGCGGAAGCGCGTCGTCAGGCCGATGCTGAAGAAGCAGAAGATGAAGGCCCAGGTGCGCAGGTCCTTGATCGGCGCGACGAGGCCCGGATTCACGACCTTGTTGAAATCGGCGAAGCTGTATTGGCTCGTTACCGCCGTGATGAGCAGCGAAGCGACGAGGAAGCCGATCACGAATTTCGGAAAGCGCCACCAGATCTGCGCCGGGTCGGCGCGACGTCCGAGCTCGCCGCGCTCCCACCGCGTCGTCGCGATGAAAGCGAGAATGAAGGCCCAGATGCCGATCCACACATCGCGGCCGACGACCTTCATCAAGGTGAAGGCGGCGACGGACTGATCGGCATTGCCGGCGATGCCGTTCTGACCGGCGAAGCCGCCAGAGGTCTGGGCGGCGGCGAAACCCGCAGCGTCGGCGAATTCGGAAGTGCCGATCCACGCACCGGCAATGCCGGTCGAGAGATGGAGCGCCTGCGCCACGAAGGGCAGGAGAAAGATCATGACGATCGCCCAGAGGATCACCATCGTGATGGCGATCGGCGCGTCGTCCTTTTTGGCGCCGACCGCGCCGGCGATCGCGATCGAGGCGGAGACGCCGCAGACCGCGCCGCCCGCGCCCAAGGTCGCGGCGAGACGGCGATCGAGCCCGAGCCGCAGGCCGAGCCAGTAGATAACGGCAAAGGTCACGATCGAGACGATCGATGCCTGCAAGATCGCCACCGGCCCCGCCCAGATGATGAGCGTGAAGGGAAGCGTGGCGCCCAAGAGCACGATGCCGGTCTTGATGTAGAACTCGACGCGAAAGCCGGCATCGAGCCAGCGCGGCAGGCCGATGACGTTGGCGATGACGAGGCCCAGCGCCAGCGCGACCAAGGGCGGCTCGAGATTGTAGTAATTGGCGCGATCCCATTGGCCGATGGCAATGATCGCAACCGAAAAGAGATAGACGAAGGCAAAGGCGGGCAGGAATTCCCGCGCCTTATGCCCCATGGCCGAGAGCGCAACGGAAAACGCGGCGCCCCATAGCAGGAATTGCACGACATAGCGCGGCCAAGTAGCGGCGAAATGGGCGCCGAGCTGCGCGAAGCTCGTCCATTTCGGCGGCACCACCGCGACCCATCGCCAACTGCCGCCATTGCTGAAGAGGATCAGGCCGGCGACGACGATGCCGAGCCCGAGCCAGATCGCCCACCAATCTTCTTTGAGCCACAGCTCGCTCCAGCCCGCGCCACGCTGGGCCGCGGCGCGGCCGCGTAAATCGACATCAACCTTGCTCATCAATCTCTCCTCGAATCTGCGATCTCGAAATCAGGCGGCGCAGCGACAAAGACCCGCCCGCAGCGCCGCGCGAGCGCGCGCAATGACGTCCCGCAGCTCCGCGAGCGTGACGCCGTCGCGGCGCATCACCCGATGCACCAGCGGATCCGACAACATCTCGGCAAGGTCAGGCTCGGTGCCGGCCTCGCGCCATTTCCGAGAGAGCGACATGGGTTGCCTCAGCATTCTGCACAGATTCTGCGCAGTTCATTATCATAATATCTTAGATATTATGTCAATTGATTATATTTTACTATTTTATAGTGTTAAATTAGAGCCTTTTGCGCAATCGCAACTAACCCACTGATATTGCTAGATTGCGAAGGCGAACTTGACCGCGAGGCCCGCCGCGGCGGCCCCCACCATGCCGATCAGAAGACCGCGGCGCGCCAGGAAGACGAGAGCGAGGGTGACGAGGAAAACGAGCCACGGCACGAAACCCGTGAGCGCCTCCCGCCCGATATTGAGCGCGATGGCGAACATCAGCCCGACCGATGCGGCGGTGAGACCGCGGATAAAGCCTTGGACCGAGCGTGCGTGGCGCACGCGCTCATAGACGTGCAGCACCGGCAAGACGAGATAGCCCGGCACCTGAATCGCGACGATCGTTGCGAGCGCGCCGAGCCAGCCATAGATCATGTAGCCGATCGAGGCGAGATAGAGATTGGCTTGGCCGGGCGTGATGCGGCCCAGCGCGTAGGCGTAGAGGAACTGATCGAGGCTCAGAACGCCCGTCTCTTGCACCAGCTTGTGCTGCAACAAGGCGAGCAGCGCCGAGCCATTGCCGAATGCAATGAGATTGTAGGTGAGGATGACGAGAACGAGTTGCGGAAAGCTCATCGATCGGGCGCTTCCTTGCCGCGCAGAAAGAACGCGCCCAACACGCCGCCGGCGACGAGCACGATCGCCGGGTTGAGTTGAGGCATCAGCGCCGCCAGGCAAGCCGCAATCGCGAAGAGGAGATCGAGCGAAGGCCGAAACACGGGGCGGGCGAGCCGCACGGCCGAGATGACGATGATGCCGAGCGCCGCCGGCAAGAGCGTCGCGTTGATGTACTCGAGCACCGGACCATGTGCGAACCAGGCATAGGCGATGGTGAGGACGATGACGCAGACGAAGCCCGGCAGAATCATCGCGACGAGCGCGACGATCGTGCCGGAAAATCCGGCGAGACGGTGCCCCACCGCGACGGCGACGGCCGTCATCGTGCCGCTCGGCATGATGCGGCCGATGCTCCACAAGGCCAGAAGCTCCTTATCGGGAAGAACGCGGCGCAGGGTGACGAGCTGCTCTTGCAAGAGACCTAACACCCCAAGCCCGCCGCCGAAGGCGCAGCCCGCTTTGAAGAAAATCAGAAAAATCTGCCCGAGGCTCAAACGCGCGCGCGACTCGTTCAGCGCCACCATCTTCCGCGATCCTCCGTCACCGGGCGCAGAACGCCACGAGCGCGCGCGCAAGACAAGCGATCTTTCGGAACGAGAGACTTGCGCCGGCCGAACGGATCAGGCGAGCGCGCGCTTCACATGATCCGCCGAGAGCGGCAAATCGCGAACCCGCCGCCCGGTCGCATTGGCGAAGGCGTTGGCGATCGCCGCGGCGGTTGGGCCTTGCGCCGCCTCGCCAGCGCCAAGCGCCTCTTCGTCCGGACGATCGATCAGCACGACATCGATCTCGGGAACTTCCGGAAAAGTGAGAATGGGGTAGCCGGTCCAATCGCGCGAGGTGATGCGCTGGCGATCGAAGCGAACCGCCTCGTGCAAGGTCCAGCTCGTCGATTGGATGCAGCCGCCTTCGATCTGGTTGGCGAGGCCGTTCGGGTTGACGATGAGTCCCGCATCGGCCGCCGCGACGCGGCGCGGCACGCCGACGCTTCCCGTTCTCTTGTCGACGGTAACGTCGGCGATGACGGCGACATAGGTCGCGAGATTCTTGTATTTGGCGAAGCCGATGCCGCGGCCGCGCAGCGTATCGCCGCTGGCGCCGCCCTTTGCCGCCGCCTTCCAGCCGGCCTTTTTCGCAACCGCCTCGATCACCGCCCGGGCGCGCGGATCCTTCAGATGGCGCAGCCGAAATTCGACGGGATCGACGCCGGCGGCGAGCGCCAGCTCATCCATGAAGGATTCGAGCGCGAACACGTTGTGATAGCCGCCGAGCGTCCGCAACGCCGAGGGGCGCAACGGCATGTCGAGCACCAGGTGGTTGGTAATTTTCTGGCTCGGGAATTCGTAAAGCGGAATCGCATTGCGATCGCCGCCGCCATTGGGTTGCGGAATGTTGCGCGGCGGCGGTGGCTTCTTCGGATCGTCGTAAAGCCATGCCGCCAGGAGATTGACGCCGTCGGGCGCGCCGGGCCGGCCGTTATGGGTGTTGCTCCAGACCTCGTATTGATAATCGACGATCGTACCGTCGGCCGCCAAGGCGGCGCGCGCCGTCGACACCATTGCCGAGCCGTAAGGCTCCCAGGCGAATTCGTCGTCGCGCATCCATTGCACCTTGACGGGCCGGCCGCTGGCCGCGCGCGCCAAGAGCGCCGCATCGAGCGCGACATCGTCGGCGCCGTCATGGCCGTAGCAGCCCGACCCTTCGGCATAGGTGACAGTCACAGCCGAGAGCGGAAGGTCGAGCGCCTTCGCCAAATCCTGACGCAGCGGGTAGACACCTTGCGTGTGCGACCAGATTTGAACGCGATCGGGCGCTTGGAATTGCGCGATCGCGCAGGACGGCCCGATCGGCGCATGCGCCAAAAACGGCCGGGTATAGCTCGCTTCGAGACGCTTCACCGCGGCGGCGGTCGCGCCGCTCTTCGTGCTGATCACATTGTCCTGAAGCTGTGCCTGCTTCAGCCAATCAGCGATCTTCTCCGGATCGGGGAGATCGGGGTTCTCGCGCCATTTCGCGGTCTTGGCGAGGGCCTCGCGCGCGGCGATCGCCTGCTCTTCGCGCGCCGCGACAACGCCCAGGAAATCGCCATTGACGACGACCGCGACGACGCCGGGCATCGCGCGCACGGCGCCTGGATTGATATCGGCCAAGACCGCGCGGTAGCTCGGCGGTCGCACCACGCGGCCGAACAGCATGCCCGGCAGGCGAAGATCCTGCACATAGGCGATGCCGCCCGTGACCTTGGCGGGAATGTCACGGCGCGGAATCGGTTTGCCGACGATCCGGTACTGCGCCGGCTTTTTCGGCGCGACCTTGGCCGTCGCCTCGCGATGCGGCAACGGCTCCGCAACGAGCTTGCCGTAGTCGATGCGCTTGCCCGCTGGGCCGATGACGACGCCGTTCTCGGTCTTGAGCTGTGTCGCCGGCACGCCGAGCTGTTGCGCCGCGCGGTCGAGAAGGATGCTGCGCGCTTCGGCGCAGGCAAAGCGCAGCGCGGTGCCGCCATTCT
>CAYMNX010000643.1:0-14804 GCA_964391905.1 uncultured Rhizobiaceae bacterium | reverse complement strand
GGCCAAATCGATCCGAAAAATCCGCCGGCGGTCAATTCGATGCGCAGACCCGAGGAAGTGCTGCTGTCTTCGGGCCGGCCGGTTCTCGTCATTCCCTATATCGCCCGGTACAAAGCCACCGGCGAAAACGTGATCGTGGCATGGAAGCCGACGCGCGAGGCGGCACGCGCTTTGGCCGATGCTTTACCTCTGCTTGTACATGCGGCGAAAGTGACCGTCCTGACGGTCAATCCGGAGCGCGGCGTCGATAGCGAGCCCGGCATCCCCGCCGCGGACATCGCATTGCACCTGGCGCGCCATGGCGTCTGGGTCGAGGCCGCTACGACCGTGGCCAATGATATCGCGGTCGGCGATGTTCTATTGAACGCCGTCGCCGACAGCGGGGCCGACCTGCTGGTAATGGGCGGCTATGGGCATTCCCGCGCGCGAGAATTCGCGCTGGGCGGCGTCACGCGGCAAATACTGCAACAAATGACCGTGCCGGTGTTGATGGCGCATTGAGGATAAGCTCCGCGCTTGATCTAGATCAATGATTGCGTCGTCAAAAGAAGCGCACCATGCGTCATGAGCAAGTACCAGCATCCCCACGAAATTCCTGGCACGCCGATCTTCGATGGGGAGATGGCGCAGAAGGCCTACGCCCTCAACCAGATGTGCTTTTCCTTCAACAGCGAGGAAAATCGCAAAGCCTTCCTCGCCGATGAGGAAGCTTATTGCGCGAAATACGGCTTGCCGGCAGCGCAGCAGGAAGCGGTGCGCAAGCGCGATGTTCTGGCGCTGGTCGAGGCAGGCGGCAACATCTACTACCTCGCGAAGCTCGCCGGGATATGGGGTATGGGCGTGCAGGACATCGGCGCGCAGCAAACCGGCATGAGCGTCGCGGCGTTCAAAGCGAAGCTCGAGGCAGCGGGGCGTTGATCATGGCGCGAATCGTTGGCGGCATCGCGACATCTCATATTCCCTCGATCGGCAATGCCATCGCCAAAGGCCTGCAGGACGACCCCTATTGGCGGCCGTTTTTCGCCGCGTTCGGGCCGGTCCGCGATTGGCTCGCGAGGGCGCGCCCTGATATCGCCCTCGTCATTTACAACGACCATGGCCTCAATTTCTTCCTCGACAAGATGCCCACCTTCGCCGTCGGCGCGGCGAGCGAATACCGCCATGCCGATGAAGGCTGGGGATTGCCGATTTCGCGAGCTTTCAAAGGCGACCCGGAATTCTCCTGGCATGTGATCGAATCCCTGGTCGCCGATGAATTTGACGTCGTGTCCTGCCAAGAGATGCTGGTCGATCACGCTTTCACCGTGCCGATGTCGCTGCTTTGGCCCGGTGGCGGCGCGTGGCCGGTGGCAACAATCCCCGTCGTCGTCAACACCGTGCAGCATCCTTTGCCGTCGCCACGACGTTGCTTTCATTTCGGTCGCGCGATTGGACGGGCAATCGAGTCTTATGCCAAGGATTTGCGTGTTTTGGTGGTCGGCACCGGCGGCCTGTCACACCAACTCGAAGGCGAGCGCGCCGGCTTCATCAACAAGGAATTCGATCTTTTTTGTCTCGACAAAATCGTTCAGGACCCCGAGGCCTTGATCAGCTACACCATACCGAAGCTGGTCGAACTTGCGGGCTCGCAAGGTGTCGAGCTACTGAACTGGATTGCGATGCGCGGCGCCCTGACGGGTCAGGTGACGCAGATACACCGCAACTATCACGTCCCCATCTCCAACACGGCGACGGGGCTTTTGGTATTGGAGAACCTTTCTTCCGGTGAAAAGCGAATGCGCTTTGAAAAGGCGGCGGTTTAGCCGGCCGCTCTCCCTGTCCGGTTAAAGCAGGTTAGCGTATCGCGCCTCGCCAATTTTGACTCAAGTCAAGTCACGCGACGGGAAGATCGGATACCTTGTCCGCATCGAGACGTCCCGGCGTAGGACATCTCGGCAAATTGGCTAAAGAGGCCTTTTGATGTCGGGCTTTGACGCACGAGAAAAGACCTTCGAACAGCAGTTCCTGCATCAGCGCGAACTGCACTTTTAGAGTGGTGGCTCGTCGTAACAAGCTTCTGGGGCTATGGGCAGCTAAATGCCTCGGTTTATGGGGCAAAGCGGCCGATGACTATGCAATGGCAGTGGTCGATAGCGAAATCGTCGGTCGCGGCGATGAAGGCGTCATCGAGAAATTAAAGAGCGATCTCTGGAAATGCGCGATACCCATCGCCGAGACAGAGATACGTGAGCAACTCAAAATCTTCGACACGAAAGCCCAGAAGGATGTCCTGGGCGCAAATGCTGCGTCCTTTGAAGCCAAAAACGAATCAAAACAGAAAGCCTGACAGCCGCCCGTTTGCAAAAGCGGAGGCTTCGTCTTGTGCGCATCGAACTTATTCTACCGCCGCCCGAAGAGCTTCTCGATGTCGGCGAGCTTCAGCTCAACATAGGTCGGGCGGCCGTGATTGCACTGGCCCGAATGTGGCGTTGCCTCCATTTGGCGCAAGAGCGCGTTCATCTCTTCAGGCAAGAGGCGCCGCCCCGCGCGCACCGAGCCGTGGCACGCGAGCGTGCCACAGACCTCTTCGAGCTTTTCCTTGAGCGAGAGCGCGTTGCCGAGCTCCGCAAGCTCATCGGCCAAATCCCGCACGAGGCCTTGCACATCGATTTCGCCCAAAAGCGCCGGCACCTCGCGCACGACCACGGCGCCGCTGCCGAAGGCCTCGATCACGAGACCGAGCTCCGCGAGCTCCGCCGCGCGCGCGACGAGACGCGCCACCGCCGCTTCATCGAGCTCCACGACCTCGGGCAAGAGCAGAATTTGCCGCGCGACGCCGGTTGTGCCGAGCGCCTCCTTCATCCGCTCATAGACAAGCCGCTCATGCGCTGCATGCTGATCGACGATGACGATGCCGTCCTCGGTCTGCGCGACGACATAGGTCTCGTGCAGCTGCGCCACCGCGGCGCCGAGCGGAAAGCTCAACGTCGGTTCCTCGACTTCGGGCGCCGCGCGCACCATCGGTGTGGTGAATTCCCTCGCGGCCGGCGGCGCAAGCGGCGCCTGATAAGCGGCGGCGTCTTCGGCGAGGCCGTGCGACGGGTAGCTGGGCGCGAAATGGAAAGACGGCGCGCTCTGCGGGCGGGCGGAGCGGAAAGCAGCGAGCGCCGCTTCCGCCACCGTGGTCGAGGCGCGATGGCCGGCGGCGGCGAGCGCCTGGCGCAGCGCGCCGACGATGAGGCCGCGCACGAGGTTCGCATCGCGAAAGCGCACCTCGGCCTTGGCCGGATGGACATTGACATCGATCTCCTCGGCGGGTCCGTCGAGGAACAGCGCGACCATCGGATGGCGATCGCGCGCCAGGAAATCCTGATAGGCCCCGCGCACCGCGCCGACGAGAAGCTTGTCGCGCACCGGCCGGCCATTGACGAAGAGATATTGGTCGCGCGCCGTCGCGCGGTTGAGGGTCGGCAGACCGGCAAGGCCGGTCAAGCGAAAGCCCTCGCGCTCCGCCTCGATCGCGAGCGCGTTGTCGGCAAACTCGCGGCCCAGAATCGCGGAAAGGCGCAGGCGCCGCGCATCGTTTCCGGCGAGATCGCCCGTCACCGCGGTGAAGCGGCGCAGGATGCGATCCTCCTCGCCGCTCACCGTGAAGGCGATCGCGGGATAGGCCATGGCAAGGCGCTCGACGGTGTCGATCACCTGCTCGCGCTCGGCGCGCGGCGATTTCAAGAATTTGAGCCGCGCCGGCGTCGCATAGAAGAGATCGCGCATCTCGACGCGCGTGCCGCTCGAGAGCGCCGCCGGCTGCACCGCCGCCTTGGCGCCGCCTTCGACCGCGATCACCCAAGCGTTGTCACTGCCGCGCTTACGGCTCGTGATGGCGAGGCGGCTCACCGCGCCGATCGAGGGCAGCGCCTCGCCGCGGAAGCCAAGGCTCGCGATGTGCAGCAGATCGTCGTCCGGCAATTTCGAGGTGCAGTGACGCTCGACCGCGAGCGCCAATTCCTCGGCGCTCATCCCGATCCCATCGTCGCCGACGATGACGAGGCTTTGCCCGCCCTCGCGCAGCGTGACATCGATGCGCGACGCGCCCGCATCGATCGCATTCTCGACCAGTTCTTTGACGGCGGAAGCCGGGCGCTCGATCACCTCGCCCGCGGCGATGCGATTGATGACGACCGGCGGCAACTGGCGAATAGGCATGCGCCTATTGTGCCGCGGCGCGCCCCATTTCGCCAAGATATTGCCGCGCGATGACTTTGCCCTCCTCGACCGCGGGCTGATCGAACGCATCAACGCCAAGGAGATCCGCGGCGATGATGGTCTCGAGCATGAAATGCATGAGGAGCGCGCCGAGCGTCTCTACGTCGAGTCGCTCAATGTGGAGGAGACGAGTCGGCCGGCCATTGCGGATGAGGCTCTGCGCGGTCGCGCGCTGCTCGGCATCGAGAAGATCGCCCATGCGCTTGCCGGCGAGATAGGAAAGCGCCGGGTCCGAGGCGAGATCGGGAACGACGACCGGCCCCGTGCCGGCGACATCGCCCGTCACGAGCGTGAACATCTTGTCCGCGGGGCCCGCGAGATAAAGCTGCAGCTGGCTGTGCTGATCGACCGTGCCCATGGCGCGCACCGGCGTCGTGCCTTTGCCGTTCTTGCCGAGACTCTCGGCCCAGAGCTGGCGGAACCAGAGGCCGAAATGCGCGAGCTGGTCGAGATAGGGCATGATCACGGTGGTGCCGATGCCACGCCGCTCGGCGAGCGCCACGGAAACCGCGGCGCCGAGCGCCGGCGCCGAGTCGCGCGGCGATGCGGCGCCGAGCGTTGCTTCCAGCACGGATTGCGCACCCTGGCGCAGCGCCGCGATATCGATGCCGGCAAGCATCGCCGGCAATAGTCCGACGTTCGACAGCACCGAATAGCGTCCGCCGACGCCGGGGTCGTGATCGAGGATCGGCGTGGTGAGCCGCATCGCCAAGAGGCGCAGCGGATTGTCCTTGGGCTCGGTGATGGCGATCGTATGCCGCGCCAAGGCATCGGCGCTGAGCGTCTTGCGCATCCAGTCGATACAGTTGACGAATTGCGTCATCGTCTCGGCGGTGCCGCCGGATTTCGAGATCGCAACGAGCCCGGTCCGTGCCGGATCGAGCGCCGCAAAGAGCGCCTCGAAGCTCGCGGGATCGATGTTGTCCATGAAATGGAGTTGCGGCTGAGCGCGCTGGTCGGCGAGCGCATAGAGCGTCTGGCCGCCGAGGCTCGAGCCGCCGGTGCCGAGAATGATCACGTCGCGAAAGCGGAGCCGCGGGCCGGCGCGGAAGTTGCGCAAGATCCGCCGCAGCTCGGCGATATCGTCGCGCCGCTTGGGCAGATGTAGCAGAGGCAGGCTGCCATCCTCATGGCGGCGGCGCAATGTCTCGAGCGCAGGGACCGCGCGCTCCAAGACCGCGTTCAGCTCGTCCGCTGCAAGACCTCTGCTGCCGAGCGTCTCGGCCAGACAGCCGGCGATATCTTGACGGTAACCCATTGCTCTCCCCGATATTCATCCGCCAGGAACAACGCGCTGGGCCGCCGAAAGGTTCTCGGGCGATCCGACCACGACGAAAAATAGATCATCGGGGTCGAGCAAGCGCTTGGCGACGCGCTTCGCATCCGCCAAGGTGACCTTGTTGATCAGCGCATCGCGGCGGTCGAGATAATCGATGCCGAGATGATCGATCTGGATCGACAACAGCGTCGCCGCGATCCGGTTCGTCGAATCGAGACTCAAGGGGAAGGAACCGGTGAGATAGGTCTTGGCGTCGGCCAGCTCCTTCGCGGTCGGCCCTTCGTCACGCATCTTGCGCCATTCGCTGCGGATGAGATCGATCGCCTGCGCGACGCGTGCATTCTGGCTCCCCACCTGGCCAAGAATGATGCCGGAATGCTGCAGCGGAATGGGCGAGGCCGAGATCGAATAGGCGAGCCCGCGCTGCTCGCGCACCTGCAGTGCAAGGCGCGAGGTAAGCCCGCCGGTTGCGAGAATATCGAGCACGACCAGCCCCGCATACCAGTCGGGATCATCGCGCTTGATGCCGCGCTGCCCGAAGATCACGACGCTCTGCGGCACCGGAAGATTGGCGACGACCGTATCGTTGAGTGGGTGCGCCACGACGTCGGGAAGCTTGTCGGGCACGGCGTGCTCGGGCAAAGCGCCGAAAGTCTTGTCGAGCAGCGGCGCAAGGGCCGCCGGCGTGATATCGCCGACCACGGCGACGACGAGCGCGTCCTTGGCGAACCGGTCGCGAACGAGGCCGTGCAAATCCTCTTGCGTGATGTGCTCGATCGATTCGGGCGTGCCATGGGTCGAGCGCGCATAAGGATTGCCGGCAAACTCCTTCTGCCACCAGAGGCGTCCGGCGATGGCGTTGGGCTGATGCCGGTCGCGCGCCAAGGCATCGAGCATCTCGGCGCGAACGCGCGCCACCGGCGCGTCGTCGAAGCGCGGGGCCGTCAGCGCGAGGCGCAAAAGATCGAAAACGGGGCCGACATTGCCGCTCAGCGTGCGCAGCTGCGCCGTCATCATATCCTGGCCGGCATCGAAATTGAGCGTCGCCGCGAGATCCTCGACCCGGGTCTGGAACGCGGTGTTGTCGAGCTCGCCCGCGCCCTCGTCGAGCAGCGAGGCGGCAAAAGTGGCGAGCCCCGCCTTGTCGTCAGGGTCGAGCGCCGCGCCGCCACGGAAGGCGATATTGGCCGAGACCACGGGGATGCTGTGATCTTCGACCAGCCATGCGGTGATACCGCCGGGGCTTTTCACCGGCTCGATCTTCATCGCTTGCGCTGCGGGCGCGGCGGCGAGGCCGAGCAAAAACACCAGCGCCAGCGGAAAGAAGCGTGGCATGCCGCGCGCACTCACGAGGTCGGTCCCGGCTGCAGCACACCCGTCACCGCAATGTCGTCGCGGATCACGAGCTTTGCTGCTTCGTAGACCTGGTCCAAGGTGACGGCGCCGATCCGCTCGGGCCAGCTCTCGACATCGTCGAGGCTGCGTCCGATCGCCAGCGCCGCGCCGACGATGCGCGCGGGTCCCGAGAGGCTGTCGCGCGCATAGGCCGCCGAAGATTGCATCCGCAGCTTCGCGCGCTCGACCTCGTCGGTCGTGATCCCGCGATCGAGCGCCGCTTTGAGGATCGCGTCGAAAGCCGCCTCGAACTGCTCGACCGAGACGCCGCTTTTGAGCCGCGCGGAAAAGCCGAAGGTCGCCGAATCAAGGGCGTTCGGGTCATAAAAAGCGTTGGCCGAAAGCGCCAGCTTCTTGTCGATGACGAGCCCCTTATAAAGCGGCGAGACGGCGCTACCGCCCAGAACCTCGGCGAGAACCTGCAGCGCATACGCATATTGCTTGTCGCCGGCGCGATAGCTCGGCGCGAGAAACTCCCGCGTCCAGCTGATCTCGCTGACGCGCGGGCTTTTCATCGTGAGGCGCGCGGCGGCGACCTTGGGCGGCTCGCTCACGCGCTGGCGCGGCGGGACGGCGCGCGCCGGCATGGGCCCGCAAGATTTCGCGGCGAGCGCCTTCACCTGCTCGGGCGTGACGTCGCCGGCGATGACGAGGACGGCGTTGTTGGGCGCATACCAACGGTGATAGAACTCGCGCGCATCGGCCGTATCGAGCCCGTGCATCTCATGCTCCCAGCCGATGGTCGGGATGCGATAGGGATGATGGAGAAAGAGCGCGGTCTGGAGCTGTTCGTCGAACAGCGCCGCCGGAACATTGTCGATGCGTTGGCGCCGCTCCTCGATGATGACGTCGCGCTCCGGCTTGACCACCGCATCGGTGATGACGAGATTCGCCATGCGGTCGGCCTCGAGCCTCATGACGAGATCGAGCCGATCCGCCGCCACATTCTGGAAAAAGGCGGTGTAGTCGCGCGTCGTGAAGGCGTTATCGCGCCCGCCATTCTGTGCGACGATGCGCGAGAACGCGCCGGGTGGGACGATCTTGGTGCCGCGGAACATCAGATGCTCGAGGAAATGGGCGATGCCCGATTTGCCGCGCGGCTCGTCCGCGGCGCCCACCTTGTACCACACCATCTGCGTGGCGATGGGCGCGCGGTGGTTGGGGATGACCACGACTTGGAGACCGTTCGCCAGCGTGAATTGATGCGCCTCGAACAGCTCGGCATGAGCGGCCGCGGGCAGCATAAGGGCAAGGAGCACGAGAAGGGGCCCGAGCCCGCGCCGGAGCGACTGCATGGTCACCTGCCCTCCCGCGGGCGAAAGAGGCCTTAGAATAACCAACCGAACCAGGAACTCGATTTTTTGGTTGTCCGCTCGAAAGTGGGGGTCCCCGCATCGCCCGTATTGGCCGGCTCCGCCGTTCCCTCCGGCTTCGCCACGCTCTGCGCGAGGCGCAGGCGCGAAGATTCTTCGGACGGGTTGATCACGGCGCTCGAAGGCGGGGTCTTCGGGCCCTCCCAGAAAACGAGCTTGTCGACGAGGCTGCGCTCGAAGGGCACGCCTTCCTTCGGGTCGGCATCGACCATCTTGCGAATATCCGCCGGTACATTGGTGGCGCCGGCTTCGCGCAGCAGATCGAGCTCGCCGGGGCTGCGCCCGCTCTGGGCCGCCGGAAGGGAGGCCTGCTGCTGCTCGGCGACCCGGAAAACGCTTTCGCGCGCCTGATCGGTCGGCGATTGATCGTCGGCGCCGATACCGACGCGCGGCGGGCGCAACGTGTAGTCCGGTGGAATTGCAAGCGGCGCATTCGACACCACCTGAAATTCATCCGGAATGACCCGGGTCTTGCCGATGGCGCGGTTGAAACTATCGCACCCCTCGAGCGGGAGCGCCCCGAAACCCAACACGGCGAGCAGAAATATCGCTCGGCCGGTCCCCTGTCCCTGTGTCATGGGCAGTACCTTAAGCGTTTCCCCGGCGCGCAAGCAAGCCATCTAGAAATAATGCCGCCACACCCAGGCAAATTGCCGCGTCCGCGAGGTTGAAGGCGAACCAATGCCAGTTACCGAGGTGGAAATCGAGAAAATCCACTACCGCGCCGCGCATCAGCCGGTCCGCCACATTCCCCACCGCGCCGCCGATCACGAGGCCGATGCCGAGCTTGAGCGGCAGGGTGGTAACGCGGCGCAGCCAGAACAACAAGCCGACGACGATCAGTACCGCGACCGCGGTAAAGATTGCCATATTGGCTGCCGCGCCATTGTTGAAGAGGCCGAAGCTCACCCCGCGGTTGCCGGTCAGGACCAGATTGAAGAACGGCGTCACCGCGATGATCGTCGGCCCCTCATGGGCGGCGAAGAGACGGAGAATCCAGAATTTCGTTAACTGGTCGGCAATAGCGACGATGGCCGCCACCCCCAAGCCGAGCGCCATCACGTGGTTCCGGCCGCCGCGAGCGCGTCGACCGCCTCGGCGCAGCGGTGGCAGAGGTCGGGGTGATGGGCGACGGTGCCGACCTCGGGCATGACTTTCCAGCAGCGCTGACATTTCTCGCCGGACGCGAGCGAGACCCGCACCCCGACGCCGGGCACCTCGGGAAGCGTAAAGCTATCGGCCGGCGGCGCCGCCTGGCGCAGAACCGCCGCCGAGGTAATGCTGATTTCCGCGAGGTCGACACCCGCGAGCGCCGCGAGCGCATCCGACGGGACGAAGATCTCGACCGCGGCCTGAAGGCTCGAGCCGATGCGCTTTTGCGCCCGCTCCATTTCCAGCGCGCCGGTGACGACGCTGCGCACCGCCCGGATCGTCGCCCATTTCGCCTCGAGCGCCGCATCGCGCCAGGTTTGCGGCACGTCCGGATAAAGCTGCAGATGGACGCTCGACCCGTCGCCGTCGCCATGCCGGTTGAGCCACGCCTCCTCGGCGGTGAAGCAGAGCACCGGCGCGAGCCAGCGCACGAGGCACTCGAAGATGCGATCGAACACGGTGCGCGCGGCGCGGCGCGCGAGCGCACTCGGCTGATCGCAATAGAGCGAATCCTTGCGCACGTCGAAATAAAAGGCGGAGAGATCGACCGCGGAAAAATTATGGAGCGCCGTGAACATGGTGTGAAAATCGAATTCTTCGGCGGTCTTGCGCACCAGCGCATCGAGCTCCGAGAGGCGATGCAGGATGAAGCGCTCGAGCTCGGGCATGGCGGCGGCGTCGACGCGCTCGGCTTCGGTGAAGCCGGCGAGCGCGCCCAGGAGATAGCGCAGCGTATTGCGCAGGCGCCGATACACATCGGCCTGGTATTTGAGGATTTCGGGGCCGATGCGCAGATCCTCGGAGTAATCCGAAGCGACGACCCAGAGCCGCAAGATGTCGGCGCCGCTTTGCGATACGACCTCTTGCGGCGCGACGACGTTGCCAAGGGACTTCGACATCTTGCGCCCTTGCTCGTCGAGCACGAACCCATGCGTCAGCACCGCGTCGTAAGGCGCGCGTCCGCGCGTTCCGCAGCTCTCGAGGAGCGAGGAATGGAACCAGCCGCGATGCTGGTCCGAGCCTTCGAGATAGAGCGAGGCCGGCCATGCGAGCTCGGGCCGCTTCTCCAGGACGAAGGCATGGGTCGAGCCCGAATCGAACCAGACATCGACCACATCCCTCACCTGCTCGTAGTCTTTGGGATCGCGCCCGGGCCCTAGGAACACGCTCGGATCGGTGCTGTACCAAGCATCGGCGCCCTCGCGCTCGAAAGCCGCGGCGATGCGATCGATCACGGCCTGATCGCGCAACGGCTCGCCCGTGCGCTTGTCGACGAAGACGGCGATCGGCACGCCCCAGGCGCGCTGGCGCGAGACGCACCAATCCGGGCGGTTCTCGATCATCGCGCGGATGCGATTCTGGCCCTGCGGCGGGTAAAACCGCGTCACGTCGAGCGCGTCGAGCGCCTTCTTGCGCAGCTCGTTGCGCTCCATGCCGATGAACCACTGCGGCGTGGTGCGGAAGATGAGCGGCGCCTTGGAGCGCCAGGAATGCGGATAGGAGTGGACGAGCGGTGCCTCGCCCAACAACGCGCTCGCGCCCTTCAGCGCCTCGATCACCGCCTTGTTGGCATCGCCCGTCTTGCCATTGGGCCAAAACACATGGCGACCGGCGAAGAGCGGCACCGACGGATAATAGGTGCCGTCGGCCGCCACTGTCTCTGGTACGGGAATGCCGTGCTTCTGGCCGAGCTCGAAATCGTCGGCGCCGTGGCCGGGGGCGATATGGACAAACCCCGTGCCGTCGGTCGCAGTGACGAAGTCGCCCGGCAAGAGCGGCACGTCGAAATCATAGCCCCGGCCATGGAGCGGATGACGACAGACGGTGCCGGCGAGATATTTGCCGGAAACGAGTTCGACCTTGCCGCCGAGCTTCGCGATCTCGGCGAAATTCACCTCAAGGGGGGCCGCGACGACGAGCTTCTCGCCGGCCTTGGCGAGACTGCCGTCGCGCGTCGTCGCGACCTCGATGACGACATAGTCGAGATCGGCGTTGAAGGCGATGGCGCGGTTGCCGGGCAAGGTCCAGGGCGTCGTCGTCCAGATCACGATAGAAGCGCCGGCGAGCGCCGGGACGCTCGCCTTCGCCACCGGAAACTTGACCCAGACCTGGGTCGATGTGTGGTTTTCGTATTCGATCTCGGCCTCCGCGAGTGCCGTCTGCTCGACCACAGACCACATCACCGGCTTGGCGCCTCGAAAGAGCCCCCCATTCATCAGGAACTTGCCGATCTCGCGCACGATCTGCGCCTCGGCGGCGAACTCCATCGTCGTATAGGGATTCTCCCAGTCGCCGATCACGCCGAGGCGCTTGAACTCCTCGCGCTGCACCTCGATCCAATGCGCGGCGAAGTCGCGACATTGCTGGCGGAATTCGAGGATCGGCACCTCGTCCTTGGAGCGTTTCTTAGCGCGATATTCCTCTTCGATCTTCCACTCGATCGGCAGGCCGTGGCAGTCCCAGCCCGGCACGTAAGCCGCATCGCGGCCGAGCATCTGCTGCGCCTGGTTGATCACGTCCTTCAGAATCTTGTTGAGCGCGTGGCCGATATGAAGATTGCCATTGGCGTAGGGCGGTCCATCATGAAGGATGAATTTCGGCCGGCCCTTCGCGGCTTCGCGCTGGCGCTGATAAAGCCCGATCCTATCCCAGCGCTGCAGCAGAAGCGGCTCGCGCTTCGGCAGATCGCCGCGCATCGGGAAATCGGTCTGCGGCAGAAAGACGGTTTTTCGGTAATCGGTCGCCATGGCGTGTCGGTTCTCAGAGATCGGCTTTGCCTGTCCTAAAGCGACAGGCGCAGCGTGGAAGGTGCGAGCATCAATCCCGGTCCTTCGAAGCAGGACCGGTCAGCTAATTCGCGCGCAAAGCCGCCGCTGAGCCGTAGCCATAGCTGGAAAATAGGTGAGGCTTTTGGGCGCGTCAACCGAGCCTGGGTTCCGCCGCCAGCACCGCGCGCGCCTTGTCGCAATCGGCAGCGATCTGCGTCTTCAGGGCATCGAGCCCGGCAAAGCGCTGCTCCGGACGCAGATGCTCGATTAGCGCGACGCGCAAATGCTTGCCGTAGAGGTCGCCGTCGAAATCGAAGAGATGCGCCTCGAGACGAAGATCCTTGCCGCCCACCGTCGGACGCCAGCCGAGATTGGCGGCACCCCCGAACCACTGCGTCGCGCCGCCCTCGTCGATGCCGACGCGCACGGCATAGACCCCGGCGGCGGGGCGCAGGTAGTCGGCGAGCATGATGTTGGCGGTCGGAAAGCCGATGGTGCGGCCCAGCCGGTCGCCCAACTCGACGCGGCCTTCAATCTCCCAGTCGCGCCCCAGCAAGGCGGCTGCGTCGCGCGGCCGGCCGGCGATGAGATGCTCGCGAATCTGGGTCGAGGAATAGACGATGCCGCCCGGCCCCGAGACCGGCGGAATGACATTGACGCCGAAACCATGACGGTGCCCTTCTTCTTGGAGCAAGGCCGCCGTGCCGCGGCGGCTGTGACCGAAGACGAAATCATAACCGACCACGACCGCGCGGACGCCAAGACCCTCGATCAGTATGTCGGAAACGAATTCCTCGGCACTCTTCCTGGCGAAATCGAGATCGAAATGGAGCGTGAACAAGAGCTCGACGCCGAGGTGCTCGAGCGCATGCGATTTGGCGCGAAAGGGCGTCAGGCGAAAGGGCGGCGCGCCCGGCTGAAAAACGCTGCGCGGATGCGGCTCGAAGGTCAGCACCGCAAAAGGCGCCGATGCCGTGGCCGCCGCGGCTTTGGCCGCAGCAATGACTTTTTGATGCCCGAGATGCACGCCATCGAAATTGCCGATCGCAACCACGGCACCGCGGTCCGCGCCGCTGGCGGCGGTGTGGCGGAAGACGCGCATCGATCTCAGCCGTGATGAGGCGCCAGCACCGTGGCCTCGCCATCAATCACCACCGTCTCGCCGACGAGGCATTGGGTCTTCAAGACCACCTGCCCCTTCTCCCGATTGAGCGCCGCCACGGTGATGCGGGCCTCGACGCGGTCGCCGGGATGGACTGGCCGCTTGAAGGAAAGCGTCTGCGCAAGATAAATCGAGCCCGGCCCCGGCAATTTCGACGCGATCGCGGTCGAGATGAAGGACGCGCCTAACATCCCATGTGCGATTCGTCCCTTGAAGCGCGTCGTCTTGGCATAGGCCTCGTCGAGATGGACCGGGTTGTGGTCGCCCGAGACCGCGGCGAAGGCTTCGATATCGGTGGTGGTGACGACGCGCTCGTAAATGGCGCTCATGCCCACTTGAAGCTCCTCGATCGCGTAACCGCGCGTTGGAACGTCGGCCATTTTCCACCTCGATGAGGCTACCCACCGCACCTTAACACGCCAAGATGCAATCACAAGCCGCCCCTTCCGCCGCCGGCGCCGCATCGCTACTCTGACGCCGGTTGAGATGGAGGCAATCTCGTGGACATCGACGGCGCAGCTCCCCTGCGCGAGATGTGGTATTACGCACTGCCCGGCGGCGCTCTTAAGTCTAAACGCCTTATCGCAAAGACGCTGCTCGGAGAGCCTCTAGTCCTCGGGCGCATAAGCGACGGCAGCGTCTTTGCGTTGCGCGACGTCTGTCCCCATCGTGGTGTCCCGTTGAGCCATGGCCGGATCGAGAACGACGAAATCAAATGCTGCTTCCACGGCTGGCGCTTTGATAGTACCGGACGCTGCACCGCAATCCCGTCCTTGACCGCCGACCAGAAATTCGATGTCGGACGCATCTGCGTCGCGCGCTATCCCGCCCGCGAGGTTCAAGGCAATATCTGGGTGTTCTTCGGCAAGGATCCGGCGGCCGCACCGGAAATTCCGGTGCTGCCCGATATCGGCGAGCGCAGCCCCCAACTCACCGAGAATCTCGTCGTCCATTGCGCCATCGATGAAGCGGTCTATGGCTTGATGGATCCTTCGCACAATCCTTACGTCCATGTGTCGTCGTGGTGGCGGCGCAGCGCCGTACACGACAAAGCCAAGGCCTTCGGCCCTGCGCCTTATGGCTTTAAAATGCTGCGGCATAAGCCCTCGAGCAATCTCCTGCCTTACAAGCTTTTGGGCGTGCCGGAGACCGAGATCTCCTTCCGCTTGCCGAGCACGCGCATCGAGATCATCCGTTTCGGCCGTCACGCCCTTTACGCGATGAGCGCGATGACCCCGCTGGCCGAGGGCGAGATCGAAATGAACTATGCCGCCTATTGGACTGCGCCCTGGATCGCGGCGGTCAAGCCCATCGCCAAACTCGCGCTGCGCACCTTCATCAAGCAGGACGGGCGGATGCTCGAGAAGCAGCGCATCGGGCTCCGAAACGCCCCACCCCTCGCCTTGATCGACGATGCCGACACACAGGCG
>CAYMNX010000642.1:0-3190 GCA_964391905.1 uncultured Rhizobiaceae bacterium | reverse complement strand
TGCGATGGCGGTGCACCTCCCACCATGGGCGGATATGGCGCAAAAAGCGGCCGCGCTCGGTCGCGGACAGCGAATCCCAAATCCCCTGCATGGTCGGGCGCAACGCATCGATGATCGCCTGCCAGGCGACGCCCTGCGCCTCGGCCTCGGCGATCTCATGGCGGATGGTCTTCGTCAAGGCGGTGACGCGCGAGGGGAGCGCGTGCGGCGTGAATTCCGCGACCGCGGCATCGGCCGCGTGGCAACGCGGCAGCAAGCCGCGGCGCGATAAGGCGTAGATCGGCCCCTGATGGCCGTCATCGAGCAGCGACATCACCGTGTCGACCATGGTGAGACCCGTGCCGATGAGAAGGACCGGGGCGGCGGGGTCCAGCTCCGTCAGCGTGTCATAGGCCCAAGGATCGCCGCGGTAGAGCGGCGTCTCATAAACCCAGGGATCGGCGACGATCGGCGGCTCGGGCGGAAAATTGCCGACCGCGATGATGGCCAAATGCGCCGTGACGCTGCGGCCGCGATCGAGCGTCAGCGTGAGGCTCGCCGCATCCTCGATGCTTTGCACCTCGCCATGCAGCAATTCGAGCCGCGTCGCATCGCCGCTCTTGAATTCGGTATTGAGGAGGTGACGCACATAGGCGCCGAAAAGGCGGCGCGGCACGAAGCTGCCGCCGTCGAAGGGAGCGTTATCCTGATCCCTCTCGTATTGTCGATCGAGCCAGGCAACGAAATCGTTGGGCCGATCGTGGAAGGCACTCATCTTCGCGGCCGGGACATTCAAAAGATGGCCGGGGTTGCCCGTCGAATAGGCGAGACCCCGGCCGAATTGACGATTGCGCTCGATCAGCAAGACGCGCGAGCGTGGACATCGGCGCAAGAGATGAAGGGCGCATAGCGTGCCGCTGAAGCCGCCGCCGATGATGGCGATGGTCGGCCGCGACGGATCGGGGCTGCGCTCTTCGCTGCGGCCGCGGCCGGTAATGGCGAAGGTGCGGCGACCGCCCCGCGTCGAAAAACGAATCTGCGACAACATGATCGGTCCCCTCTCTACCGGCCGGCCTCTACCCCACGTCGCACGATCTCATCCTTCGGATTGGGCGAGAGCGATCCAATCGTCGAGCGCGGTTCGTCGATTTCGCCAAGGCGGCGGCTCAAAACTTTTCCGCCGCACAGCAGCAAGGAAGGAACCGCAGTGATGCGATAGCGATCCGCCAGATCCGGTGCTTCGTCGATATCGATCGCGGCCGCGGCGAGGGCATGCTGGCGCGAGCGCAACCCGGGGGTACCGAACAATGCGACGCAATCGGGCGCGCCTGTTTGCAAGAGGCCATTGCTGGCGCTGCGCTCGGTGGCGATCGGCGGGGCCGCGACCTCGGTCACGGTCCCTGCTTGTCGCGAGAATCTTCGGCGCAGCGCCGCGATCACCCCGTGCCTCGTCGGAAGGGAGGATGAGAGAGGAGGACGCAGCGTTGCTTCATCGCCTCAGGCATAGAGGCAGTCGACGAATTTGGGAGCGGCGGTTTCGGCGGCGGGCGCCGCCACCGCTGGCTCGCAAGCCTCTTCCGGCGCCAGCATCTTCTGGACCGCCGTGCGGATGTTCTGCAAGCGGCGGAATTTCCGTTGATCGATATCCCAGAACGGCGCGGTCGATGCGTAGAAGCGGTACCCGCCGCGCTCGCGAATGGCGATGCCCGCGGTCAGATGGCCGGCTTCGATGAAATAGGCGTCGGTCATGCGTCAGTCCTTGTTCGGGTGAACAGCCGTGGCGTCAAGGCTTCGATTTCAATTTTGCTTCGTCAGAGACGCCGCGCTGGGCGCGGCACGCTGGTCAGGCGGGACAACAACAGCCGAAGCGCGGGAGGAGGAGCGGGCGCGCGATGAAATCAATCTCGAGCATCGTTTTCAGCCCTCTATGCCAGCACACGCGATCAGGGCTCGCGACGAACCGTCAACCAGCATGGCAGCCACGAGCGCTTTCGTCAATATATCCATGAATGTGGCAATATATAGACGAATACACGCTACTGCGACGCAAAACGATGATCGCGTATAATATCCGCCTCCCTGTAAGGGCCTTGGTCAATCATGCGAATTTCTGTGGAAAAGTTGACGCCTATGTTGCGGCCGATATGATGCTCGTCACAAACGAGGCAGATTCGCTGAAGATATGAGCACGGGCCCGAAGGAGCATATTGGCGATGGCACGGCACCAAGCTTCGATGATGACGCGAGTCGCGTCGCCGGCAAGCGATTGACCCGCGTCATGCCGAGAAAACGAGCTGCCTCCGCGCGCAAGCTTGCACCGCTCGACCCGTCGTCCCCGACGCGCGCCGCCGACAGCAATGCGGGACAGATCGCCGCGATCGTCAGCCGCAACGTGAAACGCCTCAGAACACGGCGAAATCTATCTCTCGAAGCACTGGCGAAGCTGTCCGGCGTCAGCCGCGGCATGCTGAGCCAGATCGAGTTGGGGCGCAGCGTGCCGACCATCTCTCTCCTGTGGAAGGTGGCGCATGCGCTCGGTGTGCCCTTCGCCGCTCTGACCAGCGACGGCAATGCCGGCGGCACGGTCCTGCTTCCGGCGGAGAAGGCCAAGCTTCTCACCTCCGCGGGCGGCGCCTTCACCTCGCGCGCGCTCTTCCCCTTCGATTCCGAGCGCAAGGTCGAGTTCTACAAGCTGACCTTGGCTCCCGATTCGGAGGAAGTCGCCGATCCGCATGCGCCGGGAACGATGGAGAACCTCGTCGTCGCATCGGGGCAGGTCGAGATCACCGCCGCCGGCGTTTCCTATATCTTACGCGCCGATGATGCGATCCTGTTCGAAGCCGACGTGCCGCATCGCTACCGCAATCTCGGCGCCAAGACCGCGGTCATGTATCTCGTCATGACCTATACCGACGCGGTCGGCTGAAGGCGCGCTATTGTCCTAAATGCCGGCGCAGGAAGGCGAGGCTGCGCTCATCGGCGAGCGCGGTGACATCCGCGTTGTAGCTCGGCGCGCCGACGCGGTTGAAGGCGTGATCGGCGTCGGGATAGGTGTGGAGCGTCGCTTTGCCGGCAAGCCCCTCCTTGATGACCGCCTGCGCCGCCGGCGGGACATGGCGATCCTTCTCCGGAATATGCAGCATCAGCGGCCGTGTCAGCGTCGCGGCTTCCGCGATCCGCTTTTCGATGCCGACGCCGAAATAGCCGATAT
>CAYMNX010000641.1:0-3003 GCA_964391905.1 uncultured Rhizobiaceae bacterium | reverse complement strand
CGAGCTCGTCTCCCGCCTTGAGCGCGCGCTCCAAATTGATGCGCGTGCCGACCCGCCATTCTCCGAGGCTCGAGCAAGCAAGTGTCTCGGCCGAAGCCTGCACCGCGAACCAGTCGTCGCCATGCTCGACGACGGTGAGGCAAACGCCGGCGCAGGAAATCGAAGCGCCGATCGCGAGATCGCGAATGTCGAGCTTGGTGCGGATGACAAAGGTGGTATCGCCGCCGGGACGGATCTCGCGCAGCTCGCCGATATCGGTGACGATGCCGGTAAACATCTCATGCAACTCGCGTCAAGGTTTCCAGAATATCGGGACCAAGCTCGTCAAGCGACAGCCGCTTGAAGCGCGGTGCGGCGGCGAGCTTCGCCACGCCGAACGCTTCGACCGCCGGCAAGCCGTCGCCGCCAAGCAGGCAAGGTGCGTGAAACCAGGCAAGGCGGTCGACGAGATCGGCTTCGAGCAGCGCGCCGGCGAGGCGCGCCCCGCCTTCGGCGAGGATGCGCGTCAGGCCGCGCCGGCCGAGCTCCGCCAAGGCGGCGCCAAGATCGAGCTCGGACGAGCGCGAAACCGGCACCTCGATCGGCTCGACGCCGCAACTACGGACGGCTTCGAGCCGCGCTGGATCGACGCCGGGGCGATGAACGATCCAGGTCGGGACCTGTCGCGCTTCGGCGACAAGCTTCGCCGTCAAGGGCACACGCAAGCTGCTATCGACGACGATCCGGACCGGGCTACGCGCCTCGAGACCCGGCAAGCGACAGGTCAGGAGCGGGTCGTCGGCGGCGACCGTCGCAACGCCGACCATCACCGCATCATGCGTTGCGCGCAGGAGATGCGCGCGCTCACGGGCGAGCTCGCCGGTGATCCAGCGGCTCTCGCCGGCCGCCGTCGCGATCTTGCCGTCGAGCGTCGCGGCAAGCTTCAAGGTCACGAGCGGCCGACCGGTCTTGAGACGTTGCAGAAACCCGGCATTGATCTCGATCGCTTCGTCGGCGCAAAGACCGAGTTCGACGGTGATGCCGGCCTCGCGCAGCTTCGCAATGCCGCGACCGGCGACGCGTGGATCGGGATCCTCGATCGGCACCACCACACGCACGACCCCGGCAGCGATCAGCGCGTCCGTACAGGGCGGCGTCTTGCCGTGATGGCAGCATGGCTCGAGGCTCACATAGGCCGTCGCGCCTTGGGCCTGCGCGCCGGCCCGCGCCAGCGCCTCCGTCTCGCCATGCGGTCGGCCGCCGGGCTGGGTCCAGCCGCGTCCGACCACCGCGCCATCCTTTACGAGAACGCAGCCCACCGTCGGATTGGGCCACACTGCGCCGAGCCCCCGCCGCGCGAGCGTCAAAGCCGCTCGCATGAAATGGCGGTCATCCATCGCGTCAGTCGTTATCGGCGTCGGCGCGGATGCGTCCGATGAATTCGCCGAAATCTTTGGCTTCGCGGAAATTGCGGTAGACCGAGGCGAAGCGCACATAGGCGACCTGATCGAGCGTCGCCAGCGCCTCCATCACGAGCTCGCCGATGACGTCGCTTGGAATAT
This sequence comes from uncultured Rhizobiaceae bacterium, assembly GCA_964391905.1. GTDB lineage: Bacteria > Pseudomonadota > Alphaproteobacteria > ATCC43930 > CGMCC-115725 > CAIKMD01. The sequence continues at coordinate 1,462 of CAYMNX010000641.1, read as the reverse complement.
CGCTCTCGCCCGAGCTTTCGAGCTGGCGCACGATCGAATTGATCACGCGCTCGACGCGCTCTTGCTCGACCGGGCGCTTGCGGAGCGCGACTTGGACCGAGCGAGCAAGCTTGTCGCGATCGAACGGCTCGCGCTGTCCGTCCTTCTTGACGACGCTCAGCTCGCGCAGCTGCACGCGCTCGAAGGTCGTGAAGCGCGCGGCGCAATTGGGGCAAAGGCGGCGGCGCCTGATCGCGGCATGGTCTTCCGTCGGCCGCGAGTCCTTGACCTGCGTATCCTCGGTTCCACAGAACGGGCACCGCATCGCTCCCCTCCCGCCCTATCGCGAATAGACCGGAAAGGCCGTGCAGAGCGCCTCGACCTTGCGCCGCACCGCCGTTTCCGCGGCTCCGTTATTCTCGCCATGGGCCTGCAGCCCATCGAGCACATCGGCAATCAGCTCGCCGATCTGCCGGAACTCGACCTGACCGAAGCCGCGCGTCGTTCCGGCCGGACTGCCGAGCCGCACGCCCGAGGTCACGGTCGGCTTTTCCGGATCGAACGGGATACCGTTCTTGTTGCAGGTGATGCCGGCGCGCTCGAGCGCCGCCTCGGCCGCCTTGCCGGTGAGCTTTTTCGGCCGCAGATCGACGAGCAGAAGATGCGTGTCGGTGCCGCCAGAGACGATGGCGAGGCCGCGCTCGACCAGCGTCGCTGCCAATGTCCGGGCATTGTCGACAACGGCGTGAGCATAGAGCTTGAACTCCGGCCGCAGCGCCTCGCCCAGCATGACGGCCTTCGCGGCGACGACATGCATCAGAGGACCGCCCTGCAGGCCGGGAAAGATCGCGCTGTTGATCTTCTTGCCGATCGCTTCGTCATTGGAGAGGATCATGCCGCCGCGCGGACCGCGCAGCGTCTTATGCGTCGTCGTCGTCACGACATGCGCATGCGGCAATGGGCTCGGATGGGCGCCGCCTGCAACGAGCCCGGCAAAATGCGCCATATCGACCATCAGATAGGCGCCGACCTCATCGGCGATACGGCGGAAACGCGCGAAATCGATGACGCGCGGATAGGCCGAGCCGCCGGCGATGATGAGCTTCGGCCGCTCGACTTTCGCCAAGCGCTCGACCTCGTCGTAATCGATGCGCGCATCCTCGCGCCGTACCCCGTATTGGATGGCGCGAAACCATTTGCCCGAGAGGTTCGGTGCGGCGCCATGCGTCAAATGTCCGCCCGCGGCCAAGGACATCCCCATGATGGTATCGCCGGGCTGCAAGAGCGCGAGCATGACCGCCTGATTCGCCTGCGAGCCCGAATGGGGCTGCACATTGGCGAAGGCGCAGCCGAAGAGGCGCTTGGCGCGGTCGATCGCGAGCTGCTCGGCGATATCGACGAATTCGCAGCCGCCGTAATAGCGTCGGCCGGGATAACCCTCGGCGTATTTGTTGGTGAGCACCGATCCTTGCGCCTCGAGCAC
>CAYMNX010000640.1:0-2043 GCA_964391905.1 uncultured Rhizobiaceae bacterium | reverse complement strand
CGTCGATCCTGATCGGCTCCCGTGCCGTCCTGGCGAACCTCTGGACCCATTTGCGGCGTGATCGCCTGCTGGCCTGACGCCTCCAGCGTGGCGGCGGCACGCGCGGCGGCGGCTCGCGCCTGGCCGCGGATCGTCTTCAGGCTCGTGACCCGCTCCTTCAGCGCCGGGTCGTCGAGATCGGCGACGCCGGCCTCGATCGCGTCATAGAGCCGTTTCAGCCGCAGGTCGGTTTCGGCCGCGCGCTTGTTCAGTTCGGCGATGTGCACGCGGCGGCGTTCGACGCGTTCCTGCCGGCGGTCGAGAACGATGACAGAACTTCCTCGAGCCGCTCCGGCTGGAGCAAACGGTCGGCGATGTGCTCCGCGACGAGGTTGTCCAGTTTCTCCATCGGGATAGAGCGGCCCTTGCAGCCGGTCTCGCCCTGCCGGGCCTTGATCGAGAGGTATAATAGCGATACCGCCCTCCCTTTCCGGTCCTGAGCGTCATGGCGCCGCCGCAGTCGGCGCAGAAGCAGATGCCGGTAAGGAGGGTCGGGCCGCTGACGACGCGCGCCGGCGTAACCTTCGGATTGCGGGCGCGGAGGTGCGCCTGGACGGCATCGAACGTCGCCTGATCGATCAGTGGCGGCACTTCCACTGTGATGATCTCGCTGGCGGGTTTGAGCATCTTGTTCTTGGCGCGCTTATTGAACTCGTGGCGGCCGACATAGGTCGCTCGCGTCAGGATGCGGTGAACCTGGCCGATGCCCCAGCGCCCACCATCACGGGTGAAGATGCGATGCTGGTTCAGGTGCGTAGCGATGTTCTTGACGCCCATCGGGCCGCTCGTGCCGTCGCCTTCCAGGGCGAGCCGATAAATCAGCCGGATGGTGTCGGCGTGGAGGGGGTCGATTTCGAGCTTCTTCTTGACCTTCGCGCCACGTTGCTCGGCCGCGACCACGCGATAGCCAATCGGCGGCAGTGAGCCGTTCCAGAAGCCTTGTCGAGCATTCTCCTTCAGGGCGCGCAGGACGTGCTTGGCGTTCTCCTTCGACTGATACTCGTCGAACAGCGCCATGATCTGCCGCATCATGACGTGCATCGGATCGTCGCCCATCTCCTGGGTGATCGACACGAGCCGGACGCCGTTCTTCGCGAGCCTGCGGACGTAGAACTCCAGTTCGAAGTGGTCGCGGAAGAACCGCGAGAAGCTATGGACGATGACGATATCGAAAGGCGCGGGCTTGCTGGTGCCCGCCTCGATCATACGCTGGAACTCGGGCCGGCGATCATTCGTCGCGGAAGCGCCGGGCTCCACAAAGGTCTCGACGAGCTGGTACCCACGTGCGGCGCAGTACGCTTCGCCCTGCCGCTTCTGATCGGGTATCGAGACATCGTGCTCGGCCTGCCGCGCCGTGGAGACGCGCAGATACAATGCAGCGCGCGACGGCACGGTCATCGCGATTGTCCTCTCAGGTCATCGGCACGGTCCGAACAGCTCGTCGAAGAGATCGCCGAACCATGCCTCGAACACGTCGAGCTCGGCGTCGCTGATCGGCACATTCTTCGGCCAATCGTCCGTGACGGTCCACGCCGACAGGTCGTATTTCGCCGGTCGACCGATGCGAGGCCAAGGCTCGATCGGAATGTAAAGGTCATCGGGCAAAATGCCCACGCTGGAGCGCGATTGAGACATCCCCACAGGATCGCGCCGCGTGCTTTCCGGATGAATGGCCGATCTCTATCCTGCGGCATCCTTCCTCCTCCCGGCCGTCTCGCGGCGTCGACGGATAGCGGTTTCCACGTTGATATGATTGAGGTTTGGTCAAAACGTATGGCAAAGGCCTTCCGACGGATGACCAAAAAGCTCAATTCTTCCAATCCACTGCGAGCGCCGGATGGCCTCGCTTTTCCCTTGCCGTCCTCTTTGTAGTCGCGGTCGCCAACTCCACTACTCCAATTGCCCTCTTCCTCGGCGCTCATGTTCGCGTTATGTTCCAACGACACTGTTCCGGCGACGATAGAGTCACAAGGGCATCGATTATGCATCACTTATGCAGCCCAT
>CAYMNX010000639.1:0-5026 GCA_964391905.1 uncultured Rhizobiaceae bacterium | reverse complement strand
CCGGTACCGTGACATCGATGCCGAAGAGCGGCTGTCCCGTCACGATCTTCGGATTGTCGACGCCCGGCAGCCGCTGCCCGATGATCTTGAAGTCCTTCGGATCCTTGAGCGTCACCTTGGCGAGATCGGGCACCGGCACCGTCGCGGCCTGCGCCGCCACCGCGCCATAGGCAAGGGAGCGGCCGCTTTTCGGGTGATGGACCACGCCCGCTTCGGTGCGGCATTCCGCGGGCGCGACGTTCCAGCTTTGCGCCGCCGCCGCGATCAGCATCTCGCGTCCCGCCGCGCCGACGCGGCGCAGCGGGTCGTAGTTGAGCGGCGTCGCCTGGCTGCCGCCGGCGAACTGCCGGCCATATTTGCTCGCGTCGAGCGGCGCCTGCTCGATCCGCACGTTCTTCCAATCGACGTCGAGCTCCTCGGCGATCACCATCGGCAGCGCCGTCTTGATGCCTTGGCCGATCTCCGGATTCTTCGACATGATGGTGACGATGCCGTCGGGCGCGATGCGGATAAAGGCGTTGAGGGCCGTCGCACCGGCCAGCGCGGGAGATCCCTCCGCCATCGCGGCGCGCGCCAGCGACGGCAGCATCGCATGCAACAGGAGCCCGCCGCCGGCCGCGACGCTTGCCTTGAGGAAGACGCGGCGCGACGGGATGAAGGAGGATGATGCGCCGGCGCGCTTCAGAGCCATGAAGGTCATGATTACTTCTCCTCCGCCGCGGCCGTATGAAGCAACGCCGCCTTCTTGATCGCGGCACGAATGCGCAGATAGGAGCAGCAGCGGCAAACATTGCCGCTCATCGCCGCGTCGATCTCCTGATCGCTCGGATGCGGCGTCTTCGCGAGGAGTGCGGTCGCCGACATGATCTGGCCGGCCTGGCAATAGCCGCATTGCGGCACGTCGAGCTCCATCCAGCTCGCTTGCAGGATCTTGCCGATGGGATGCGCCGCCATTCCCTCGATCGTCGCGACGGCACCATCGCCGACGCTGGCGATCGGCGTCGAGCAGGAGCGCACCGCCGTGCCGTTGAGATGGACCGTGCAAGCGCCGCAGAGGCCGACGCCGCAGCCGAACTTGCTGCCCTTCAAGTCGAGCTCGTCGCGCAATACCCAGAGCAGCGGCGTGTCGCCGTCGACATCGACGGTTCGCTTCACGCCATTCACCTCGATCGTGTAAGCCATCTCTTGCCTCTGATTGCCATGACCCGGGCTCGGACCTTCGCGAGCATGATGAGCGATGGGCGAAGAAATCAACCGCCGCTCACGCCATCGTGTTGGTCGCCTCCTTCGGAAGGATCGCGCACGGCGGAGCGTTTCGGGCGCCGGATCCAAGGTACGCAAGCTCGCGCTGCAACGAACGCGCTCCGATCGCGCGCCTTGCCCAAGATGCTGGGTTCGCCACAACTTGTCGTGCCAATGATGGAGCAAGGCGCCAGTCGTGACAAGCGAGGCGCGCGGATGGCCGCTATGCCTCCCATGTCTGTCCGGCCAGCGCTATCCGGCAGACGCGGACAAATCACAGCAACGACGGTCAAGCAGGGTTTAAGAAATAGGCTAGTTGTTGGTTGGGTTGGCACTTGGTCGAAAAGAAGGAAGAAAGGAGAGTTCGTCATGTTTTTGTTGCGTCAAACAAAGTATCTGCTCGTCTGCGCTCCCTTGGCTCTCGGTGCCTGCGCCGGTCACGACAACACCGATGCGCAAATCACGGCGGCCAATCAAAAGGCCGATCAAGCGCTCGCAACGGCGCAGCAGGCGCTGCAGCAAGCGCAGCAGGCGAACGCAGCAGCGCAGCAGGCGACGGCGCAGGCCAATCGCCAGTATCAACGCGGCTTACAGAAATAGCAGCGGTGCCCGGCGGATCCCCGCGCGGGAAGCGCCGCGCGGGCAAGCCGGGCGCGGCGTTTCGTCTCGAGGATCGCATGATCGCGCGCTGCGCGTTGCCTCGTTTGCTCGTCTCGGGAATGTTGATCGCCGCTCCCGCGGCGGCGCGCGCGACCGAGTTTACCCTGGCGCCCGGTCAGACGATGCTCGGCGCGGTTCAGACTTACACGACGAAGGCGAGCGACACGCTGATCGATCTTCAGCGGCCCTATGATGTCGGCTATGCCGAGTTGGCAGCGGCCAATCAGGGCGTTAATCCCTGGCTTCCCGGGCAGGGCACGTCGATCGTCGTGCCGACCGCCTATATTCTTCCCGCCGCGCCCCATCGCGGCATCGTCGTCAATTTGGGCGAGCGCCGCCTTTATTATTTTCACGCCGACGGCAAGACGGTCGAAACCTTCCCCATCGGCGTCGGCGTCGCGGGCAAGAAGACGCCCACCGGCGGGACCACTGTGGTCGCGAAGACGAAGAACCCCGCCTGGTATCCGCCGCCCTCGATCCATGCCGAGGACCCCAATTTGCCGGCGGTCGTGCCGCCCGGCCCCAACAATCCGCTGGGCGCCTATGCGCTGCGCCTCGGCTGGCCCAATTATCTGATCCACGGCACCAACAAGCCCGACGGCGTCGGCCGCAATGTGAGCCATGGCTGCCTTCATCTCTACCCCGAGGATATAGAGCGGCTGTTCAGCGAGGTGCCGATCGGCACGCCGGTGCATGTGGTCAACCAGCCGGTGCTGACGGCATGGTCGGGCGGCCAGCTCTATCTTGCCGTCCACCCGAGTCAATCGCAGACCGACGAGATCGATCTCGGCAATGCGATGACGCCGGACGTGCCGCACGATCTCGCCGCCAAGATCGTGGCGGCGGCGGGCGACCGCAGCGAGCTCGTCGATTGGGATAAGGTCGCGCGCGCCGGACGCGAGCGCAGCGGCATTCCCGTCGCGATAACGCCGCCGCCGGCTTTCGTCGCAACGCCGGAGAAACGCGCGGCCACATCGGGCGATGCGGCGATCGAGACGGAGCGGTGAAGCCTCCGCCACAAGGAGCATAATGGCGGGGCTTCACCTGCGGCCCCTCAACAACATGGCTTAGCCAAACGGGGCCAGCACAAAACATATGAGGCGCCGCTTGCGTCAACAAAATGAAATCGGCGTAAGGCGCGCGTCAAAGGCGCGATGATCGGCCGCGATGAACGAAGACGCGTCGCTCGTCGCGCACGATCGCCTGGCGCCGGGCGATTTCGGCCGGCGCTGAGGTCGCCGCCATTTCCGGACCTTGCAGCGCGAGCGAGCGCCGATAGACGCTTTTCAGATTATTCTGGATATCGATGTAGTCGTTGCTGTCTTTCGCATCGAAGAAGGTCGCGATGCGATTGAACCCCGCGCGGCAAAGCCGCGCCGAATAATCGACGTGCCAATCGCCGCGAATGGGAAAATTCGCTTCGTCGATATCGCCGACGGCGGCGAGCATGTCGCGGGTGAAAGTGAAAAAACAGCCCATGCAATTATAGACATCGGTATAGGCGACGCAGGTGCCCGACGGGTCGATCGCCAGCGGCTGGTCGCGCCGCAACGGAACGGCGGGGCGGCGCTCTTCATTCCAGAGCCGGACATTGAGATGGCAGAGATGACGAAAGCCGCTGCTGCGCATCGCATGGAGATAGAGGTCGTCCCAGCCCGGCTTCTTGAAGACGAGATCGTCATCCGCTTTGAATGCGGCCTCGAAGTCGAGGCGCCGGCAGACATCGAAAATCGTGTTGCATTGCCCGCCGACGGAGCGGCGCTCGTTGCGGATGATGTGGCAGTCGACGCCGAGCTTCAGGCGCAGGAGAGCATCGAGCGTGCCGTCGCGCGAGCCGTCATCGGCGACGATGACGAGCCAATGATAGGCTGGGTTTCGCGTCGCCACCCAGGAGGCAAGGCACTCGCATAGATAGTCTCGGCGGTTGAAGGTCGTGACCGCGAAGATGAGCCTTTCCGTCACGGCGCCTTCGCCCTGGGCTTGCGCCGGATGCGGATCGTCGCGGCGCGCTTCGCGCGCAGCGCATCACGAATGAGGCAGTGATAGTCGAGCTCGAGCTTTTTGAGACGCTGCGCCGCCGCGCTCGGCTCGCCGCTCTGACACTCATTCTGCTTCTCGGGGCTCCAGGTCTTGTCCCAGAAATGGACGGTGACCGTGTCGCGGCGGATCGCGTCGAGCGAGAAGGATTCTTCCCAGGAGTAGGGATAGAAGATCGGCCGCGGGTAGATGCGGACATCCTTGACCGAAACGCCGCGGCGATCATAGGCGCCGAGCCCATGCTCCTTGAGGAGATGCGTGACCATGCGCGGCGAGGAATGGTTGGCAGGCTCCGAGCCGTCGAAGGTCTGAAGCAGATAGGCGCGGCAGGCTTCGATAAACCAATGGCCCTGCTCGGCGCCGAAAACGGCGTTGTTGACGCGATCCTTCTGCTCGTCCTCGACCTGAAAGCCGAAAAAGCACTTGTTCTTGAGGAGCGGCGCGAGGGAGCGGATGATCATGATGTCGGTATCGAGGTAGATGCCGCCCTGCTCCGCCACCTTCTGCAGCCGGATGTAGTTCGAGGCATTGGCCCAATGGCGCTGCGCTCGACACTGCTCGAGATAGGAATTGTCGAAAGCGACATTGTCGTTGGTCCAGGCGCGGATCTCGAAATCGGGATTGGTCTCGGACCAGGTCTCGAGATTGATACGCACCTTCGGCGGCAGCGGCTGGTCGCCCACCCAGACATAATGGAGAATGCGCGGAATCATGGGGGACGCTTCCTCAGCCGGCGCGCGGCGATGCCGGCGCCGGGGCACGCGTCGCGCAGCGCGCCGCCGCGCCGGTCTCCGCCCCTCGCAAGAAGGCGGCTGCGATCGAGACTATCACATCGCCTCCTCGATCGAGCCCCTTGCGATCAGCCGGCTTTGCGCTCGGGCATGGCCGCAGCGCCGAGATTGGGCATCGGGTAGTCCTCGAGCACCCAGCGATAGACATTGGCGCGCTTTTGCCCCTCCGACTGCTGCACATCCGAGGAGGCGATATCGCTCTCGCTCGTATCCTGGATGATGAGGTTCGGCAGCACGGTGAAGGATTTCTCGGCGAAGGCGCGCTTCACATAGCAGAGCGCGCCGACATCGAGCGG
>CAYMNX010000638.1:0-12338 GCA_964391905.1 uncultured Rhizobiaceae bacterium | reverse complement strand
AACGAACGCCGTGCCGGCGCTCTCGGCCCAGGAACAGGACGAGGTGGTCCAGCTCGCGCTGACGCTGTCGGGCGCCAACGGCACCGGCAAGGTCAGCTTTGCGACGGAAGGCGGGCTCTTCCAGCAATCCGGCATTCCCACGGTGATTTGCGGCCCCGGCTCGATCGAGCAGGCGCACAAGCCCGATGAGTTCATCGCCGTCGATCAGGTCCGGCAATGCGAGGGGTTTCTCGATCGCCTGATCGAGCGGGCCAGGCGCTAGGGCGGCTCTCATGTCCTTCTTCAAACCCCCGATCGAGATCGATGCGCCCGACATTTCGCCCTATCGCGATGGCAATACCGGTATCGACTACGTCTGGAGCTTTGCAAGCGATGCGCCGGGGCCGCATGTCGTCATCATTGGCCTGACGCACGGAAACGAGATCTGCGGCGCGATCGCGCTGGACCATTTGCTCCGCGCCGGCATCAGGCCGATCAAGGGAAGGCTGACCTTCATCTTCGCCAATGTCGCGGCCTATCAGACCTTCAATCGCTACGACCCGAGCGCCGCGCGCTATCTCGATGAGGACCTGAACCGGGTCTGGGACAGAGCGGTTCTCGACGGGCCGCGCACGAGTTCGGAATTGCAGCGCGCCCGCGCGATTCTTCCCGTGATCGATACCGCCGATCTGCTGCTCGACATCCATTCGATGACCCATGCCAGCATGCCGTTGATGCTGACCGGCATGGAGGAAAAGCACCTCGCCTTCGCGCGCCGCGTTGGCCTTCCCAGCCTCCTCGTGCGCGATGCGGGTCATGCCTCGGGCCCAAGGCTCCGCGATTACGCGCGTTTCGCCGATCCCGCACTACCGACGATCGCGCTCCTCGCCGAATGCGGCCATCATTGGTCGCGCGATACCGTCGATGTTGCGATCGCGACGACATGGCGCTTTCTCGCCGCGTCCGGGGTGCTCGCGGAGCACGAGGCGGCGCAGCATCGGGGTCCCGAAGCGCCGCCGCAGCAGAGCGTTCTCGTCACCCACCGCATCACCGCCGAATCCGACGCGTTCCGCTTCACCGAGGACTATCGCGGCCTTGAAGTGATAGCGCGCGCCGGAACCATCATCGCGCGCGACGGCACCAAGACGATCCAGACGCCCTATGACGACTGCGTGCTGATCATGCCGACGCGTCGCTTCGTGCGCGGCCAAACCGCCGTGCGCCTCGGCCGCTTTGAGGATTGAGTCGTGAGCCGTCGCCATGAAGCGAATGCGCCCGGCCCGTGGTACGTCGATACCAACTGCATCAATTGCAAGGCGGCGCAAACCGTCGCGCCCGGCCTCATCATCGAGCGTGACGGACAATCGGTCTTCACCCGCCAACCCGAGAGCGAGGAAGAGCGGCGGCTTGCTTGGCGTGCGCGGCTTCTCTGCCCGACGGCTTCGGTCCGCAGCGAGGAAGAATCGGAGCCTCCGGCCGATGTCTTTCCCGAACGGATGACCGACGGCGTCGATCGCCTCGGCTACAATGCGCGCCATTCCTGGGGCGCCCATTCCTTTCTCATCCGCGGCCGGGCCGGAAACGCCATGGTCGATGCGCCGCGCTGGACCAAGGCGGTGGTGAGGGCGCTCGAGGATCGCGGCGGACTTGCGATGATCCTGCTGACGCATCGCGACGACGTCGCCGATGCCGAGCGCTATGCGCGGCATTTCGGCGCGCGCGTCTTCATTCACGCCGCCGACCGTTCCGCCGCGCCTTATGCGACGGACATTATTGCCGGAAGCGAGCCTTCGCCGCTCGCCGCCGATCTCCTTGCCGTCCCGGTTCCGGGCCACACCCAAGGCAGCGTCGCGTTCCTCTGGAACGACCACTGCCTCTTCACCGGCGATTCACTGAGCTGGGATTTCGCGCAAAACGATTTGCGGGCGAGCAAGCAGGTCTGCTGGTATTCCTGGCCCGCGCAGATCAAGTCGCTCGCGCGCCTCCTCGACTACCGCTTCGATTGGGTGTTCGCCGGCCATGGCGGCAGCTTTCACCTTGCCGCCGACGACATGCACGCAAGGCTCGCCGCGCTGGTCGCGCGCATGCCGAGCTATTAGGCCAGCTTCACCGCACGCCGTCGATCAGCACGAAGCAGATCCGCGCCGGCTTGCCCGAACGGTTCGCCCAAGCGTGGTTGGTGCCGCGCTGAATGAGTATATCGCCGGCCCTCAGCACGGTTTCTTCGGCATCGAAAATCGCCGTGATCTCGCCTTCGAGCACGATCGCGTAATCGATTGTAGCGGTGCGATGCATGCCCGGATGCTTATCGTCGACGTGATGCTCGGCATCGGGATAAAGCGTCCCGAAGGTGGCCGCGAGTTGCCGCCGGCGCTCAGCCGGATCGGCTGGCTCGGGCGGGTAATCGATGACGCGCAGCACCGTGCCGCGCGGCGGCGGCGAGATGCCGCGATGCTCGGCGACCCGATCCGGAGCCGCGACCGGTGCCGGCGTATCGCTCGTCACCCAAATGTTGCTGACGCGGTAGCCCGGCCGTTCCGGCACCGCCAGCGCCGGCGGCGCCGCGTCCGCGACGATCCGAGAGCGGCCCGACGCATCATCGCCGGTAATGACGCGGCGGAAAGGACGAAGCGCTGAAGCTGCCATGATGATCCTCGATTGGAAAGCCACGCCATGCTTACCACGGCAGCGCGGACGCTCGCGATCATAAAGCGCGCCGCCACCGAGGAACGCATGGAGAGGGGTCGCGATCTTACTGAGATCGGCGCGGACTTCGGCTCTGTTGCGCCGTTCGGCCTCTACCCTGGCGCCGCCTTGCGCACATAGCCGTAGGCGAGATTGCTGCGCCTTGGCCCCGCGCGGCGATAGGTGGCACGATGCTCGGCGAGCACATCGCGGCGCCAGCGCGCGTCCGCGTGATGCTGGTAGGCAATGTTGAAAAGCCGCGCCGCGTTCTCGCCGAAAATAGCGCGCTTCACCGGCCCGTCGGCCGCGCCCAGCGGCGCATAGCCGTATTTGCGTTGCATATCTTCCGGCACTTCGAGACGGCGGAACGCCTCGATCTGCCATTGCGGCGAGCCGAACCACAGCGAATCCGTGCCCCACAGCACGCGATCGGCGCCGAGGCCTTTCACCAGCATTCCCATCATCGCCGCCGCGGCGCGGGGATGGCTGATGCAGACCGCGGCGAAGCTCGCGCCGACATCGGCATAGACGTTGCTCACGCCGTATTTTTGCGGAATCTCGGCGAGATCGGAGACCCACGCGATGCGGCCCGTCTCCTCGAATTGCTTCGCCGCAAGATCGGGATTGTCGTCGCCGGTGTTGCGGTAGCCCGCGTGATAGATGAGGAAGTTGAGCTGCGGCCAGTCCCGCGCCGCCTTGCCGACATCATCGACCTTCGCGTATTCCGTCAAATGCGGATACTTGCGCTCGTCGCTCGGCGGGAAAAGCCCCTTATGAACCGCGACGTTGCGGATGCCGGCTTTCGCGAATTTCTCATAGCCGCGATAGGCGACCTTTTCGTCATCCATGCGCCAGGGATAGCGGCTTTGCTCCTTGTGGGTGTTGTCGCCGATCGTATAGCCTTTCCAGCCATCGGGACGGAGCTCGGCGATGCCGCGATCGATCGCCTCGAGCCAGCCGGGTTGACCCGGCGTGAACACGAAATGCGACAGCATGCGCCGCGAGCCGGCGAAGGCATTGACGCGATCGCGCGCATCGCGGATCGAGCCGTTGCTCAAGAACCAGTCGCGCGGAATGTCGGACGGCGCGCCGCTCAAGAGCGCCACCTTGGTGTCGCTGTCGAGGAACATTTCCTTGATGTAAGTCGGGAATTTGACATCCTCGAGCGTCTGCCTGTGCGTGGCCAAAGCGGGATTGAAGCCCCTGGCGCCGGTTTCGCGGCGCAGATCGACGAAATATTGGAGCCGCGTGTCGTCGCGCAGGAAATGCGTATGGACATCGACGATGAACTGGTCGCCGAGCCGCCCGGTAAATTCATCGCCGAGCTCGGGATTGGCCGCCTCGGCCTCGCTGACCTGGAAGATCTGGCCGTAGACGTCGTTCATCGCGAGGAAAGCCGCCGCCATGCCCGAGGCCGTACCGAGAAAGGCGCGGCGCGAGAGACCGAGCTTGCGCGCCAATGCGTCGCTGCGCTCCTTGATGCGCGCCTCGAATTTGCGCTGCAGCGCGCTCTGCGGCGCCGGCATGAATTCGCCATTCGAGATCAGCTGCGTGGGGATGGGCGAGCGGAAGGCGGCGATCTCGGCCGGCTCGAGCAGCGCGAGATCCTCGGGACTCAGCATGTCGGTCATGGATCACCTTGAGCGAAGGCACACTCTCAACACGGAGCCGACCCCAAAAGCTGCACCATTGCAGCGATTTTACGATGAAGTCTTTCAGTGCCCCGGCGTGCGCATTGTCAGCGGTGGCGAATGCCCATAGGATTGGCCGATAATCGCGGTTAGCAAGACCCAACCACCGGAGGAACCCCCTTGTTGAGAAAGATCATTGTCGCTGCGACGGCCGCTTTTTTGCTGAGCCAGACGGGATCTGCGCGGGCTCAGGAATTCATCAACGTCCTGACCGGTGGGACGAGCGGCGTTTACTATCCGCTCGGTGTCGCGCTCTCGAACATCTTCGCGAAGAGCATCCCGAACGTCAAAACCTCGGCCCAGGCGACCAAGGCCTCGGTCGAGAACCTCAACCTGCTTCAGGCCGGCCGCGGCGAGATCGCCTTCACCCTCGGCGACTCATTGAGCCAGGCGTGGACCGGCGATGCCGATGCCGGCTTTTCCCAACCGCTCAAAAAGCTGCGCACCGTTGCCGCGATCTACAGCAACTACGTCCAGATCGTCGCGACGGCGAGTTCCGGCATCAAGACCCTCGCGGACCTCAGGGGCAAGCGCCTGTCCGTGGGCGCCGCGAAATCCGGCACCGAATTGAACGCCCGCGCCGTGCTCAAGGCGGCGGGCTTGAGCTACAACGATCTCGGCAAGGTCGAGTATCTCGCCTTCGGCGAGTCCGTCGAGCTGATGAAGAACCGTCAGCTGGACGCGACACTCATCTCTGCGGGGCTTGGCGTGTCCGCCATTCGCGATCTCGCGACCTCGGTCGACATCGTCGTCGTTCCCGTGCCCCCGGATATCGTCGCCAAGATCGGCGATGCCGCCTACCAGCCGGCCGTCATCCCGGCCGGAACTTATAAGGACCAGAATGCCGACGTGCCCGCGATCGCGATCCAGAACTACCTCGTCACCAGCGAAGCGGTGAAACCCGATCTCGTTTATGCGATGGTCTCGGCGACCTACAGCCATCTCGACACGCTGGTGGCGGCACACTCGGCCGCGCGCGAGATGAAGCTCGAGACCGCAGCCAAGCCGGGGCCGGTTCCACTTCATCCCGGCGCTGAGAAATTCTTCAAAGAGAAAGGTGTGTTGAAATAGGCGGCGGAGAGAGGCGCATGGCGGTCGAGGTCACGAGCGAAGCCGCTGCCGCAACCGCGATCGTCGATCCCGAGAATCCGGCGGTCGGCCTCAGCGCGCCGGGCGCATCTGGCCGCATCATCACCGCGATCGCCATCATTTTCAGCCTGTGGCAGGTCTACACGGCGGCCTATGCGCCGTTCTCGAGCATCGTCATCCGCTCGGTTCATGTCGGTTTCCTGCTGCTGATGACCTTCACGCTCTTCCGTCTGCGGCGGGCGGAAAGCGGCAAACGCGCCGTTCCTTGGTATGATTGGTGCCTCGGTGGGCTCGCTTTCCTGCTTGGCCTTTATCATTGGGTGTTTGAAAGCGACCTCATTCAGCGCTCGGGCGATCCCTCGACGCTTGACCTCGCCGTCGGCGTCGCGGTGCTGGTGCTGCTCTTCGAGGGCGCGCGGCGCTTGATGGGCTGGGGCCTCCCGATCTTCTGCCTTATCTTCATCCCCTACGCGCTCTTCGGCCGCTCGCTGCCGCCGCCCCTGCTCCATCGCGGCTTTGCCTTCGACCAAATCATCAACCAGCTTTATCTCGGAACGGAAGGCATCTACGGCACGCCAACCTATGTCTCTTCGACCTATATCTTCCTCTTCATCCTCTTCGGCGCCTTTCTCGAAAAGGCCGGGATGATCCGCCTCTTCAATGATCTCGCTCTCGGCACGGTGGGGCACACCCAGGGCGGACCCGCAAAAGTCGCAGTCATCTCGTCAGGTCTGATGGGCACGATCAATGGCTCCGGCGTCGCCAATGTCTTGACCGTCGGGCAATTCACCATCCCGCTGATGCGCCGTTTCGGCTATCGTCCCTCCTTCGCCGGTGCGGTCGAGGCGACCTCGAGCATGGGCGGGCAGATCATGCCGCCGGTCATGGGGGCCGTCGCCTTCATCATGGCCGAGACGCTCAACGTTCCCTACTCCACCATCGCGATCACCGCGGCGATCCCCGCCATTCTCTACTACACCAGCGCGTTCTGGATGGTCCATCTCGAAGCCGGGCGCTACAAGCTCATCGGCCTGCCGAAGGATCAATGCCCGAGCGCGATCGCCGCGCTGAAACGCGACTGGTATCTGGTCCTGCCGCTCGCGGCACTCGTCTACATGCTTTTTTCGGGTTACACGCCGCTTTTCGCCGGCACGGTCGGTTTGACCTTGACGATCATTCTTATTCTCGGCAGCGCGCTTACCTGGCCGCTTGCCCCGACGCTGCTGCGTGCCGGATTCTGGATAGCGCTCGGTCTCGTCGGCGGCACGCTCATCGCGAGCGACCGCTTTTCGATCAACACCGTCCTGTTCGCCATCATCCTTGTTCTTGCCGCTATCTGCCTTTTCTCGCGCGATCGCCGTGGTACCGTGCGCATGCTCGCACTGAGCCTTGCCGAAGGCGCCAAAAGCGCGCTCGGCGTCGGCGTCGCTTGCGCGCTGGTCGGCATCATCGTCGGGATCGCGACCTTGACCGGCCTTGCCGGCGAGCTCGCTCGCATCGTTCTCGATCTGGCCGGCAATCGCCTTTTCCTCGCCTTGGTAATGACCATGATCGTCAGTCTCATCCTCGGCACCGGCGTTCCCACGATCCCCAACTACATCATCACCAGCGCCATGGCGGCGCCCGCGCTCTTGCAGCTTGGCGTCCCGCTCATCATCTCGCATATGTTCGTCTTCTATTTCGGCATCATGGCCGATCTGACCCCGCCGGTGGCACTGGCCGCGCTCGCCGCTTCCTCGATCACCAAGACGAGCTATGTCGAGATCGGCTTCATAGCGACGCGGATCGCGATCGCGGGCTACGTCGTTCCTTATATGGCAGTCTACGATCCGTCGCTGATGCTGCAGGGGAACTGGACCGTCGCGTCGGTCGGCTATGTCGTCTTCAAGGCGTTGTTCTCGATCATGTTGTGGGGTGGGGCCGCGACCGGCTACCTCTTCGGGCCGATGACCTGGACCGAGCGCCTTGGCGCGACCGCGGCTGCGTTCCTCGTCGTCGTCGCCATTCCCTGGACCGACGAGGCGGGCTTTGCCATGGGCGCGATGTTGCTGCTCTACCATCGCTGGCGCAGTCGGCGTGCCATCGCGGCGGCAGTGTGAGCGCCGCCATTGCCGCACTGTGTCTCACGCTCGGGGCCAAGACCGTCAGCCTCGACACCGACCGCTTCACTCTCGGCTGGACCCATTCGGTGGCCAAGACGCGGTGGGAGGAGGATTACGCGCTACGTTCGGACGGCCGGCTCGCGCTCGTCGAGGCGCGGATCGCAGGGACCGGCGCCGGCATGGAGCCACCGCCGAATGCGGTGCTGCGCGCGGGGATCTGGCATTACGTCCCCGCGCTTCCCCCCTTGGCCGAGCTGCACCTCACCTTCTCGCCCTATACTGCCGATTATAGCCTGTGTTGGGCGGGGACCTGTCGGGGTCTCGGCGAATTGCTCGGCGCGACCGAAACGGCGGTCGTGACGATCCGCGCCTGTCCTTGAATGAGGGAGGGCCACAATCGGATTGCCGCAAGCCCAGGACAATATGACACTGGAACGCTGGAGTTGCGGCGTTATGGTCGCCGCATGGAATCGACTATACTCGACCGAAACCCTATGACGATGGTTGGACCCTGTTCATGCGTATGATCAATTTCCTCGCCTCGGCCGCTTTGATTGCGCTTCTTCCGATCGCGAGCACCGACGCCGCTTCGGACGGCGATGCCGGCGGTAGCGTCACCTTCAGCATGATCAAAGAAATTTATGACCAGGTGAAGTCGAGCTATGTCGAGCCGGTGACGGATAAGCAGCTGGTCGAAGGGGCCGTCAAAGGCATGCTGACCTCGCTCGATCCGCATTCGAGCTATATGGACGCCAAAGAATATAAGGAGATGATGGTTCAGACCCGCGGCGAGTTCGGCGGGCTCGGCATGCAGGTAACGATGGAGAATGGGCTCGTCAAGGTGATCTCGCCGATCGACGACACGCCCGCGGCCAAGGCCGGAATGAAGCCCAACGACTATATCCTCGCGATTGATGATGCGCCGGTCTCCGATATGAGCCTGTCCGAAGCGGTCGACAAGCTGCGCGGACCGATTGGCACGCAAGTGAAGCTCACGATCCGGCGCAAGGACACCGATCCGTTCCAGCTCACCCTCACCCGTGCCGATATCAAGGTCGATCCGGTCAAGGCGGAACTCAAGGGTTCCGACATCGCCTATCTGCGCGTCACGAATTTCTCGGAGCGCACCGATCACGCGCTCGAGCAAGCCTTCAAATCGCTGCAGCAACATGCGGGCAATAAGCTCACCGGCGTCGTGCTCGATCTGCGCAACAATCCCGGCGGCTTGCTCGACCAGGCGGTCTCCGTCGCCAACGATTTTCTCGATCAAGGCGATATCGTCTCGATCAAGGGAAGACAGGCGCGCGACAACCGCAAATTCGAGGCGCAGCGTAATCGCGACATCACCCACGGCTTGCCGATGGTTGTGCTGATCAATGGCGGCTCGGCTTCGGCATCGGAGATCGTCGCCGGCGCGCTTCAGGACAATCACCGTGCCGTGCTTCTCGGCACGCGCAGTTTCGGCAAGGGCTCGGTGCAGACGGTGCTGCAGGTGAAGGAAAGCGGTGGCGCGATCCGTTTGACGACCGCGCTCTACTACACCCCTTCGGGCCGCTCGATCCAAGCCAAGGGTATCGAACCAGACGTCGTCGTCGAGCCCGCCCGGATCGAGCAGGTGCGGGAGATCGCGGCGCAGCGCGAGGCCGATCTGCGCGGCGCCTTGAAGAATACCGGGCCGTTCGGCAGCACGCCGACAACGGCCCCGACCAAGCCGCCGGCCAACAGCAACACCGCGCCCGCCGCTCCGGGCGCTGGCAGCAACAGCGCGCCGACGCCGACACCCGATGCGAGCGCATCGCCGCCGGGCGATCTGCCACCGGGTGCGACGCCGGTGCCGAAGTCCAACCTTGCGGCGTTCGATTCAACCATCTTCGGCACGGATCAGGACTATCAATTCGTGCGCGCGGTCGATCTCTTGCGCGGCGTGACCTTGTTCAAGAATATGGCGGCGCAGTAGCGACGCGCCGCCGTCCACCATGCCGGATGGGCGAAAGCTTCTGGGACGGGGTCGGGGCGTGTTGCGCACGATGCGCAAATCACCACAGCTATGATGATCAAGACATAAAAAACCGAGGGAAACGTGATGAAGTTCGGCGTCCAGTTCTTTCCCGATGTCGGTCCCGACGAGAAATCGGCGCGCGACTATTTCGCCGAATGCCTGGCGGTTGCCGAAGAGGCCGAACGTCTCGGCTTTTCGCATGCACGCATTGTCGAGCATTATTTCCATGCCTATGGCGGCTATAGTCCGAGCCCGCTCGTCTTTTTGTCTGCTCTGTCGCAACGCACGCGGCGTTTGCGGCTTGTGACCGGGGCGTTGCTGCCGGTCTTCAACAATCCCCTAAAGCTCGCGGGCGAGATCGCGATGGTCGATGCGATTTCCGGCGGCCGCCTCGATATCGGTTTCGCTCGCGCGTTCTTGCCGCACGAGTTTCGTCGCTTTGGCATCTCGCCCAACGAGTCGGTGCAGCGCTTCCGCGAGGGGCTCGAACAGGTCGAATTGCTGTTGCGACAAGAGAACGCGACCCATCAGGGGCGCTTCCATTCCTTCGAGAACACCACCTCCCTGCCCCGCCCGACGCAGCGGCCGCGGCCGAAAATCTTCATCGCCGCGGTCAATACGCCCGAAAGCTTCGAATTCGCTGGCAAGAAGGGCTATGCGATCATGGCCATCCCCTTGGGTGAGCGGATCAAGGAGCTCGTCTCGATCTACCGCGCCGCCTGGCGCGACGCCGGCCATCCGGGCGAAGGCGAGGTCATGCTCGCCTTTCATCTTTATTGCGAGGCCGATGGCGCTTCGGCGCGACGCACGGCCAAGCCCTTCCTCGACCATTACTTCCAATCGATGGTCGATGCCGCCAAGGATTGGATCGAGGGCATGACCTCGACCGATTATCCGGGCTATGACAAGATGTTTGCGAAAATCCGCGAGCTCAACACCGAAACGCAGATCGCGTCGGGGAGCGCGTGGATCGGGTCGCCTGATGAGGTGCGCGCGGAAATGCTGCGCTCCTTCGAACGCTTCGGTCGCTACGACCACGCTTCCCTACAGATCAACTTCAACATGCTGCCGCTTGAGAAGTCGCTCGATTCGCTACGCCTTTTCGCGAAAGAGGTCATGCCGCACGCGCCCAGTGCGTAAATCGGTATGCGAGCCGCGATCGGTCGTGGCTGTGCGCCGGCAAGATGGCGAAGTAAGTGTTCTCGAAACAGCTGCGCGCATCCCGCGTCTTCAATGTCGGCGTTTATCACGATCTGATCACGCGCGAGGACGGGCGGGCGAATTAGGGAAAAGATCTGCGTCTTCGACAGCATGGTCGTGCCCGACAGCCTCATTTATCCGCGCTATAATGGGCGACAAAAGACGACCACATCCATCACCGGCGGGAGGATTCGGCCATGACGGTGAATTCGCAGATCAATCGGCTGATCGCGGCTGCCGCGCCGCTTTGGGCGGGCGAAGCCGAGGTGGTGCGTTGCTACTGGACCTGGCCCCGCCGCGATACCGCGACCGATCTGCTCTGGCTCAAGCGCCAATGCTTCAAGGAATTCTGGGGGACCGGCGCCCAGAAATACGATCGCGGCGGCATGTTCGTCGGTGGGATGAAATATCTGCTCGCGCACCAAAAGGAGATCGACGTCACCTTCGGGCGCCGCGAGGTGCTCGATGTGCTGGAGGGCGTGAAGGCGGAGTTCTCGCATTATTGCGCCTTCGCCGATGTCTATGACGCGCTAACGCCGCCAGGCACGCCGCCGATCACGCCCGAGGATCTCGACAGCTGGCCCGAAGAGGACACGCTGGCCGCCTTACGGCACGCGCATCAGGATCAGCATGGCGCAATCGGGTTCCGCGCCTGCCATTTCACCGAGGGCGGCTATTGCACCCTGTTCCGCGAGGGCCGTGCGCTGAAAGGCCGCGGCGGTATCGAGGAGAAGATCGCGGCCGCCTGCGAGCAGGTCTATGAGGACGAGATCGACCACATGCTGCAGGGCATCGCCGGGATCGCCACCGAGGGCTTCAGCGACCGCGACTGGGACCTGCTGATCGCGCTGATGGTGAAGCAGCTGGAGCTGCGTATTCGGATGCGCAACGCACAATTCAGCTTCCCGCTTCCCGAGGAGCGGGTCCAGGCGATCTTCCGCGGCGAGATCGCGCCCCTCACCTTCGATTTCGCGCGCGCCGGACTCGCCGCCTGATTGCGCTTAAAGCTGCGAGATTACCGCCCGCGCGGCGTTGGTGATGCTGGTGTCGGTCGCCGTTGCGCTGGTGGCCTCGGCATACCATTGATCGACCGCCTGGGACAGAAGCAGGCTGCCGCGCTTGCGCAGATCGGCGCCAAGGATGGCCTCGAGCGAGCGGATCCGCGCAAAGAGCTTACGGGTCGCGGCCTTGCGCCGCTCCTCTGCTTGCTGCGCCGTGGCAACCTGGCCGGCGCTCATGGGCCGTGCGACCGGCTTTGCCGCCGCCACGACAGGCTTGACGCCGCCCGTGACCGCCGCCGGGACGGGCCGCGGCGCTGCCTGGGCAATGCTGGCCGAGCTCGCCGCCGAGCTTGCGGCGAGCGCCGGCTTCTTGGCCGGAGCCTTGGTCGCGCTCTTCCTGGCCGGGGCCTTTTTGACGACCGGTTTCCCCGCTTTCTTTTTCGGCACCGCTTTCGCGCGGGATGGCATCATCTTCCTCCGAATGGCCCTCGCGGGCCGCAATCCGTTTTCTATTGGCAAATTGTCGTCCGGCCAGGCTTTGGGCAAGGGGAAATCTTCGCAAACAGGGGAATCCGCCCAAGATTTTAATTGC
>CAYMNX010000637.1:0-8003 GCA_964391905.1 uncultured Rhizobiaceae bacterium | reverse complement strand
CTCGGCATTTTCGCGATCCTGTCGGGCATCGCGACGATCGCGGTCCTCCGTGGCGTCTGGCCCGGCGCAAGCTCGCCGCATCTCGATCAACTCTTCCTTTTGCTCAATCTTGTCCTGCTCTTGCCGCTGGTCGCGATCGTCGCGTGGCGGCTGGTGCAACTCTGGGCCGAAAGGCGGCGCGGCCTCGCGGGCTCGCGGCTCCACACGCGCCTCGTGTTTCTCTTCAGCCTCGTCGCCGTTATTCCAACGATCATCGTCGCGATCTTCTCTTATTTCGTTTTCGCCTTCGGGGTCCAAGCCTGGTTTAGCGAGCGCGTCCGCACGGCGGTGACGGGCTCGCTGGCGGTCGCAGAAGCCTATCTCCACGAGCATCAGCAAACGATCCGCGCCGATGTCGCGGGCATGGCGAACGACCTCAACCGCGACGCCAACCTCCTGAGCCTCAACCCGGCGCGGCTCAACGACATCGTCCGCGCTCAGGCAGCGCTGCGCTCGCTGACCGAGGCGATCGTCTTCGACGGGCAGGGCCATCTCCTGGCGCGCACCGGTTTCAGTTTCGCCCTCGAGCTGCAACCCGTGCCCGATTGGGCGATGGCGGCGGCGCGGGCCGGCGATGTCGCCGTCATGACCAACGACAATGACGACCGCGTCCGGGCGCTGGTACGGCTCGACCGCTTCGGCGATGTGTTTCTCTATGTCGGACGCTTTATCGACCCCGAGGTTATCAATCACATCAACCAGACGAAGAGCGCGGTCGATCAATATGAGCGGCTCGAAGGACAGCGCTCCGACTATCAGATCGCGCTCTCCGTGGTGTTCTTTGCCGTCGCTCTCATTTTCCTCATCAGCGCGGTTTGGTTCGGGCTCTATCTCGCGACGCGTCTCGCGCGGCCGATCAGCCTCTTGGTCGCCGCGGCCGAGCGCGTGCGCAGCGGCGACCTCTCGGCGCGCGTTCCCGCCGGCAACGGCGACGAGGAATTCGGATCGCTGTCGCGCGCCTTCAACCGCATGACCCTCCAGCTGCAAACGCAGCAGAGCGAGCTCATCGAAGCCAATCGCCAGCTCGACCAGCGCCGGCGCTTTACCGAGACCGTGCTCTCGGGTGTTTCCGCCGGCGTCATCGGGGTCGACCAGGAAGGCCGCATCAACCTGCCCAATCGCTCGGCCTCGCAGCTGCTCGGCACCGATCTCGATCAGCATATCGGCAAGGAGCTCGCCGAGATCGTGCCGGAGATGGCGGGGCTCGTCGAGGAGGCGGAGCGGCGCCCCGATCGGCTCACGGAATCGCAGGTACAGCTCGTGCGTGCCGGCCGCGCCCGCACTTTGCTGGTGCGGATCGCGCCCGAGCGCATCGAAGGCGAGGTCAGGGGTTATGTCGTCACTTTCGACGACATCACCGAGCTGCAGGCGGCGCAGCGCAAGGCCGCCTGGGCGGATGTCGCGCGCCGCATCGCGCATGAGATCAAGAACCCGCTGACGCCGATCCAGCTTTCCGCCGAGCGCCTGAAGCGCAAATACCTTCGCGATATCCGCTCCGATCCGGAGACCTTCACGGCCTGCACCGATACGATCATCCGCCATGTCGGCGATATCGGCCGCATGGTCGACGAGTTCTCGTCCTTCGCGCGCATGCCCGCGCCGATCTTGAAGGACGAGGATCTGGGCGAGATCGTTCGCCAAGCCGCCTTCCTACAGCGCGCCGCCAGCCAAGATATCCGCATCGAGGTCGATCTGCCGCGCCACCCCGTGCGGCTGTCTTGCGACTCGCGCCAGGTTGCGCAGGCGCTCGTCAATCTGATGAAGAATGCCGCCGAATCGATTCACGCGCGCGACGGCAACGCGCAGCCCGGCGTGATCATGGTGAGGCTTGTCGAGCAAAATGGTGACATCGTCCTCGCCGTCGAGGACAATGGGCACGGCTTGCCGCGCGAGGGTCGCGAGCGGTTGACCGAGCCCTATGTGACGACACATGCAAAAGGCACCGGCCTTGGCCTTGCCATCGTCAAGAAGATCATGGAAGACCATCACGGCGAATTGGTGCTGGAGGATCGGGACGGCGGCGGCGCGCGCGTGAAGCTCGTCTTCCATCGCGGCGAAGCGAAGCCGACCGCGGAGAAGCCGAACGCAAGGGTGGAAGCCTAGATGGCACACGACATCATCGTCGTCGACGACGAAGCCGATATACGCGCGCTGATGTGCGGCATCCTCGCCGATGAAGGCTATGAGACACGTCAGGCCGGCAACAGCACGGAGGCGCTCGCCGCGATCCGCTCGCGCCAGCCCTCGCTCGTCATTCTCGATATCTGGCTGCAGGGCAGCGAGCTCGACGGGCTCGAGATCCTGAAGCTCGTCAAGCGCGAATTGCCGCAGCTGCCGGTGATCATGATCAGCGGTCACGGCAACATCGAAACCGCGGTCGCCGCGATCAAGATCGGCGCTTATGATTTCATCGAGAAGCCGTTTAAATCCGATCGGCTCCTGCTCCTGGTCGAGCGCGCAATCGAGGCGGCGCGGCTGCGGCGCGAGAACGAGGAGCTGAAACAGCGCGCCGGCGGCGAGGACGATCTGATCGGCAGCTCGCACGCGACCGCCCAGCTGCGCCAGCAGATCGAGCGCATCGCGCCGACCAATAGCCGCGTCCTCATCACCGGCGCACCGGGCGTCGGCAAGGAAGTGGTGGCGCGCCTCCTTCACGCGCAATCGCGCCGTGCCAAGGGCCCGCTCGTCGTTTTGAGCTGCGCAACGATGCGGCCCGAGCGCTTCGAGCCCGAGTTGTTCGGCATCGAGGCGGGGATCGAGGCGCCCGAAGCGCCGCGCAAGGTCGGCACGTTCGAGCAGGCGCATGGCGGCACCTTGTTTCTCGACGAAGTTGCCGACATGCCGCTCGAGACGCAAGGCAAGATCGTGCGCGCGCTGCAGGATCAAACCTTCGAGCGCGTCGGCGGCACGCGGGTCAAGGTCGACGTTCGCGTCATCGCCTCGACCAACCGCGACCTGGCGCTCGAAATCGCCGCCGGGCGGTTTCGCGAGGACCTCTATTACCGGCTGGCCGTGGTGCCGCTTCAGGTGCCGAGCCTGCGCCAGCGCATCGAAGACATTCCCGCGCTCGCCCATCACTTCATGGCGCGCGCCGCCGAAGCCGCCAGGCTGCCGCCGCGCGAGTTCGGCGCCGACGCGATCGCCGCGCTCCAAGCCTATGAATGGCCCGGCAATGTGCGGCAGCTGAAGAACGCGATCGACTGGACGCTGATCATGGCGCCGGGGAGCGCGAGCGATGCGATCCGCGCCGACATGCTGCCGGCCGAGATCGGCGCGATCGCGCCCGCGGTCGTCAAATGGGACAAAGGCGGCGAGCTGATGGCGCTGCCGCTGCGCGACGCGCGCGAGATGTTCGAGCGCGAATATCTTTTGGCGCAGATCACCCGCTTCGGCGGCAATATCTCGCGCACGGCCGCCTTCGTCGGAATGGAGCGCTCGGCGCTTCATAGAAAGCTCAAGTCGCTGGGCGTCTTCAGCGCGGAGCGCGCCAATGGCGAGCGGACCAATGGCGAGGCAGCCGTCAGAGCCGATCTCTCCGAGGCTGGTTGATCGTCGCACCGGGTTTCCATCATGTCACGCATCGCTTACGTCAATGGCCGCTACGTTCCGCATCGTGATGCGGTGATTCATATCGAGGACCGCGGCTATCAATTTGCCGATGGCTGCTACGAGGTGGTGGCGATCAAGGCCGGCGATTTCGTCGACGAGGAATTGCATTTGGCGCGACTTCATCGCTCGCTCGACGCGCTCGAGATCGTCCCGCCGATGGAAGATGCGGCGCTCAAGACGGTGATGCGCGAGGTCGTGCGCCGCAACCTCGTGCGCGAGGGCTTCATCTATCTGCAAATCACCCGCGGCACCGCGCCGCGCGATTTCGCCTTCCCGAAAGCCGCCCGGCCGAGCCTCGTCATGACGGCGCGGCGTCGCGCCTTGCTCGATCCGCGGCTTCTCGCCGAAGGGATCGAGGTCATCACCATCCCCGATATCCGCTGGGCGCGCCCCGACATCAAGTCGATCGCGCTCTTGCCCAACGCGCTCGGCAAGGAGCAGGCAAAGCGCGCCGGCGCCTATGAGGCTTGGCAGGTCGACCGCGACGGCAACGTAACCGAGGGGACCTCGTCCAATGCCTGGATCGTGACCGAGACGGGCGAAGTGATCACGCATCCCGCCGATCAAGGCATCTTGAACGGCGTCACGCGCCAGGGCCTCATCGATGTGATCGCGGCGGCCGGCCTGCGCCTCGTCGAGCGGCCCTTCAGCGTTGCCGAAGCCAAAGCGGCGCGCGAGGCCTTGCTGACGAGCAGCACCAATTTCGTCTTGCCGGTGGTGCGCATCGACGAGACAGCGATCGGCGACGGAAAACCCGGTCCGATTGCCCGGAAATTGGCGACGCTTTATGCGGAGCATGCTGCGGCAAGCGGCAAGGCCGCGAGCCGGAGGAATCACTGATGGACGCGCCGCGCGCGCTGGTTTTCGATTGGGACAATACGCTCGTCGACAGCTGGGCGACGATCCATGAGGCGCTCGTCCTCACCTTCACGGCGATGGGCCACACGCCCTGGACGCTCGAGGAGACGAAGATCCGGGTTCGGCGCAGCCTGCGCGACGCCTTCCCGGCATTGTTCGGCGACCGCTGGGACGAGGCGCGCAAGCTCTACCTCGATCATTTCACCGCCATCCATTTGGAGCGGCTCGCGCCGATCGTCGGCGCCGCCGAGCTGCTCGTGCAGGCGAAAGCCGCCGGGCTTCACCTCGCGGTGCTCAGCAACAAGACTGGCCGCATCCTGCGGCGCGAGGCCGAGCATCTCGGCTGGAGCGAGCATTTCGTCCGCCTCGTCGGCGCCGGCGATGCGAGCGCCGATAAGCCCGATCCGACAGCGATGGCGATGGCGCTCGGCGATTGCGGCTTCAGCGGCAACGAGGTCTGGTATGTGGGCGACACCGCCCTTGATATGGAATGCGCGGCGCGCGCCGGATGCATCGGCGTGCTGCTCGGCGCGCTCGACCCGCAAGATCAAGGTTTCACGCGCTTTCCGCCGAAGCGGCAATTCACCGCGTTTACCGAGCTTGCCCGGTACTTGAAGAGCGAATAGGACCGGCGGTCCACCGAAAGCCGGTGAGCACGCCATTCTCGAAGCGGCATTCGACGCCGACCTTCTTCGCATAGAGGCCTTCGGCCGGAACGTTGCGGCGCTCGCCCGTGACGGTGACGGTCGTCGTGCTTGAGTCAGCCTTCACTTGATTGTCGGTGACGTCGATGGGGGTATCGGGAAAGGCACGGCGCATGAAATCGGCACAGCGATCGCCGAGGCTGACGCTGCCGAGGGCGCTCTGCGCGTCGAAACCGACCCCCGACATCCAATCGCAAGCGGAGAGCGAAACCGCTGCGAAAGACAATGCCAAAACGACGCACAGAAAGCTTCGAATTGATCGAAAAACTGTCACCATTGCAAAGGATTGTGCGCCTAGGAACGTAGAAATACAATTTCTCGATATCGAAGGCTTGTGATTTCCCTTGGACACCCAATTTTGCTATCCATCGGGCGAGAGGTTTATGGCCTCTCCCCACCGGTCGGGGAGGCGCCGCTAGTCCGACCGGCCGCAATAATTTCAAGAAGGGGAACCCCCATGTCGTCGGAAAAAACTCAAAACGTTCAGGACGTCTTTCTTAACAACGTCCGGAAAAACAAAACGCCCGTTACCGTCTTCCTCGTCAACGGCGTAAAGCTCCAAGGCATCATCACCTGGTTCGACAATTTCTGCGTGCTGCTGCGGCGCGACGCGCATTCGCAGCTCGTCTACAAGCACGCGATCTCGACGGTCATGCCGGCCGCCCCGATCCAGCTCTTCGAGCCCGGACAAGCGACCGAAGAAGCCTAAAGCCTTATGGTCGCAGCCCAGCGCGGGCAGAATGGCTCGGTCGGACGCTGTCTCGTCCTCCATCCGATTCTAAAATCGGCTTCATCTCCCAGTCGCGCATCGTCGCGCTCGCCCGAGATGCGGCTCGAGGAAGCGGTCGGGCTTGCCCGCGCGATCGGGCTCGATGTCGTCGAGGCCGAGATCGCCCGCGTCGCGTCGTGGCGGCCCAGCACCCTGCTCGGCAGCGGCGCGGTTGCGCAATTCGCCGCCATGGTGAAGGCGAGCGCGATCACGGTCGCCGTCGTCGATGCGGCCGTAACGCCGGTGCAGCAGCGCAATCTCGAGCGCGAGTGGAACTGCAAGGTGATCGACCGCACCGGGCTCATCCTCGAGATCTTCGGCGCGCGCGCCCGTACCCATGAGGGGCGGTTGCAGGTCGAGCTCGCGGCACTGACCTATCAACGCTCGCGGCTCGTGCGCTCCTGGACCCATCTCGAGCGGCAGCGCGGCGGCTTCGGCTTCCTTGGCGGCCCTGGCGAGAGCCAGCTCGAGATCGACCGCCGCCTCATCACCGATCGCATCACCCATTTGAAGCGCGAGCTCGAAGCGGTGACGCGCACGCGCGCGCTTCATCGCGAGGCGCGCAAGCGCGTGCCTTACCCGGTGGTGGCGCTGGTCGGCTACACCAATGCCGGCAAGTCGACCTTGTTCAACCGCCTGACGCGCGCCGAGGTGGTCGCGGCCGACATGCTGTTCGCGACGCTCGATCCGACCATGCGGCGTCTGCCTTTGCCCTCGGGCCGCACCGCGATCCTCTCCGACACGGTCGGCTTCGTCTCCGAACTGCCGACGCAGCTCGTCGCCGCCTTCCGCGCGACGCTCGAAGAAGTGACCTCGGCCGATCTCGTCGTTCATGTGCGCGACGTGCATCATGCCGAAAGCGAGGCGCAGCGCGACGATGTTCACGCCGTGCTGACCGAGCTCGGCATGGGCGAGATGGTGGAGCAGGGGCTCATCGAGGCGCTCAACAAGATCGATCTCCTGCCCGAGGAACAGCGCTCCGCCCTGCGCAATCAGGCGCTGCGCAACCGCGAGGCGGTGCCGCTGTCGGCGGTAACCGGCGAGGGATGCGAGGAGCTGCTCGATCTCCTCGACCGCCGTCTCGATCTCGACCGCCGCCTCGTGCGGCTCGACGTGCCGCTCGACGACGGCGCCGCCATTGCCTGGCTCTATCGCCATGGCGAGGTGGTCGACCGCGCCGATGACGAGCGCCATGCTCATCTCGAAGTACGATTGAGCGACGCCGATCTCGGCCGCTTCCGCGGAACGTTTCAGCCGCTGCAATAGGCCGCTGGATCAAGGCCAAGAAGCTGCGGCATCGCGCGGGAATTAACCACGTTCTCCAAACGTTCTTGCCTTTAAGCGGGTTGCCGAAGTAATCTCGGCACTACCTTTCGGAGCGCTGTCGAACTTTCGGGGATCGAATGTCGCACGACTTAAGACAGGCCTTTGCGGTCTTCGGCGTCGCGGTGCTCGCGCTCGCTGCTTGCACACCGCCCGCGGAGCGGCCTGGAGCCCAAGCTCGAATCAGCACAGACGAGTTCAGCTCGACGATCGACATCATCGGCCCCTTGATGGGCGAGAATCCGTTTTTCGGCATCAAAAAATTTTACAACCTCAGGACCCACGTCGATAAGAAAACGCATGCCTACAGCCATGTTATCGAGACAGATCTCAGCTACGATGCCGATCCGATCATCTTCCAATTCGCGAGCGACGACACCGCGCGTCCGCTGAGAGTTATTCCCGTCGCGCATTCGAGCCGGCGCTGCAAAGATTGCTTGCGGGATGAATGGATCAATATCGTCGTCCCCGACGATGCATTGCGCTCGCATGCCGCAACCGGATATCGCGTCCAAGTGTCATCGCGGCTCGGCGACGCCGCCATTCTGACGATCAGCCCGGCGATGATCGCCGCGCAATATGAGAAGCTCGCCGCGGTGATCGGGCCGGTGCAGGCCTCCGCGGCGTCCGCTGCATCGACACCGGCCGCGCCGGCATCGCTGCCCGAGCCGGCGACAGCGGCCACTGCATCGGCCGAGGCA
>CAYMNX010000636.1:0-3015 GCA_964391905.1 uncultured Rhizobiaceae bacterium | reverse complement strand
GAGGACGCGGTCGGCGAGGAACGCCGCCTCCAAGGTGCTGTGCGTCACCAACAACCCCGTTGGCGACTGGGCCTGCCATAGCTGTTGCAGCAGGAGCCGAAGGCGTCGCGCCGTCAATTCGTCGAGCGCGCTGAAGGGCTCGTCAAGCAGCACGATCGCGGGCTCAATGGCGAAAGCGCGCGCCAAGGCGACGCGCTGCCGCTGCCCGCCCGAGAGCGCCAAGGGATAAGCGCCGGCATAGCCGGCGAGCCCGACGGCGGCGAGCATCTCCTGGCCACGGTGCCGATCCGCACCTGCCGCATCGATCGCGACGCGGATATTGTCGGCGGCCGAGAGCCAATCGAGAAGGCGCGGCTGCTGGAACACCATGCCGATGCGCGGCGGCCCCGCCGCATCGATCCGCACGGCACCGCGATCGGGCGTATCGAGTCCCGCCGCAAGGTGGAGAAGCGTGGTCTTGCCGATGCCGGAGCGTCCGACCAGGGCGACGAGCTCACCCGGCGCGAGCTGCAGCGAGAAATTTTCGAGCACCACTTCCGGCTCGAGCGCACCCGGCCGGCGATAGGATTTGCTCACGCGCAGAAAATTGAGCGGCGTGCTCATACCTTCGCCGCCTTGCGCCAGCGCGTCAGATAGCGCTCGACATTCTGCAGGAGCCCATATTCGATCACCGCCATGGTGATGCCGAAGGCGACGGTCCAGGCCAGCATGCCGGCGACGTCCTGCGCGCTGAAATCGGCGTTGAGCTGGTAGCCGACGCCATCCGAGAGGCCGAAAATCTCGACGAGAACAATGACCTTCCAGGCCTGAGAGAATCCAAGCCGCGCGCCGCTCAACAAGAAGGGAAGGATGGCCGGCAGCCAGACATAGCGCAGCCGCATGAGCGGCGAGAAGCGGAAGACATGCGCCATCTCGATCACATCCGTATCGATCGAGCGAATGCCGTGCATGATGCTGACGATCAGGGCCGGCGCCGTGCCAAGCGCGATCGCCGTCGTCGAGGTGGTGAAGCCGATGCCGAACCAGATGACGCAGAGCAAGGCCCAGATGAGACCGGGCACCGTCAGTCCCAATAGCAGGGCCGGCTCAAAAAAGGCGCGGATGGCCTTGTTGCGGCCGGCCGCGGTGCCGACGGCGATCGCCACGACGAAGGCAACGGCAAAACCGAAGGCAATGCGCTCCAGCGTGATGCCGATCTGAGTGAACGCATCGCCATTGCCGACGATCCGCGCCAGCGCAGCGACGACATCGCCGACGGACGGGATCAGCGGGCTATGAAGTTGCCGCGCCATGAATTCCCAGCCGAGCGTCAGCAGCACGCAGAAGAGAAGCGGCGGGAGGATGGCGCCAACGACAAGGTTGCGCGCCGCATCGAAACGCCGCTGCGCCCGACGCGCACCCGTTGTCGCCAGCTCTTGAAGAATGGTCATCGGCCTCGCCAATAACGGCGCAAGCTTGCCCTACTCGGCCGCGACGCTGGCGATCCGGTTGTCGACGAGCTGCTCAAAACTGGAATTCGGCGCGATCAACCCCCAATCGACCAGCCAATCATAGGTCGCCTGGAATTCCTCGGGCGCATAAGGCTCCGGATCGACGAAACGCAGCCGCGGCAGGAAGAAGTCATCCGGCGTGATGAGGCGCGCATATTGCGGCGGCAACCGCTCGATGAGGTAGTGGAGATATTTGCGCTTATCCGCGTTGATAAGGCGCACCGCCTTGCGGATGGCGCGATTGACCGCTTCCCAGGTCGCCGGATCGACATTGGGATTGGCGATCTCCGAGCCCGTGTAATGCGTTTCAATAATGCGTTGGAAACCTTCCTTCTCGGCGACGGTGATCCATGGCTCCATCAGCGTTACCGCCGCGATCTCGCCGCGCCGCACGGCCTCGTAGCCATCGGCATGGGAAAGGTGAACGGCCTTGATCTCGTCGCGCTTCAGGAATCCTTCGAGCGCCTGAAGCGTCGCGTAATGCGAGCCATGGTGGTAGCGCACCGCGATCTTCTGGTTGCGCAAGGTCTGCGGATAAGTGAAGCGCGAGCCCGGCGCCGAGTAGATCGCCTGCGTCATAATGGCGGCGCGCTTGCTGATGATCCGGCCATTCGAATGGTCTTGCGAGCGCCGCACCTGGCCCCATTCGCAAGCGCGATAGACATCGACTTTGTTTTCGTCGATCTCGGTGTGGCCCTCCACCGCCGAAATCAAGCGATGATCCTCGATGATTACCGGATTGAGGGTCGCGACCTGGGTGCGGCGGCTGTCGCTCTCGACCAGTTCGACCGCGACTCCCTCCGCTGCGAAAAGTCCCTCATCGCGCGCAACGAACCACGGCAGAGCGAACACACCAATCACATCGCTGACGATCTTTCCGGTCATCGCATTCTCCTTCCATTTGCGGCGGCCCCCAGGGATCATCCCGCGCCGGGCGCGCCGCGTGCCCGATCGGATTCCGAAGTCGCGACGACGCTAATAGCCTCGGCCGCCTCTGTCAATATATTGGATGTAAGGATTAGATAGCAGAGGAAAACGGCTCAGCCCTTTTTGGCTTCGGTGCTCTTGCCCAAGGTCTTGGCCAGGGCCGCACCGAGCCGATTATCTTGAACCAGCATATTGCCTGTCGTCAGCGAAGTCGCGGATCTCGAAGATCGGCGCGGCTGCGCCGAGGAATCCACGAGTGTGACACATCGCCCGGAGCGGCACGCTCTTGACATCGCTAAAGGGGAGGACCGCCTCAGCATGGCTATGAACGACCGCCATCACATCGGGCCGCGCGATAGATTTCTCCATGGATGAAGCGCTCGAGCGGAACTCGATGGGCGTTTTCCACGGCCTCGGTGGCTTCAGGTGCGGAATCGGGCGCGCGTCGGCACCGCGCTGAGAATCGCTAGAGCGGCCGCCATTGAACATCCGAGCAGAACGCCCCGGACCGAAGTCATTGCCTTATCGCTCTCCTCCCTGTGGTCGCGCCTCGTGGGCCGTCGACCAGGAATTCGGCACTGCGGCCCGTGCCCGTGTT
>CAYMNX010000635.1:0-4393 GCA_964391905.1 uncultured Rhizobiaceae bacterium | reverse complement strand
AAACGGCGCTGCGTCAATCGCGCGAGCGCTTCGGCCGTTTCTTCGCCCACGCGCCGGTCGGGATCGCCCTGATCGATCACGAAGGCCGATTCGTCGAAGCCAATGCGACGCTCGGCACCTTCATCGGCAGCAAGCCCGCCGATCTCATCGGCAAGAAGCTCATCAATTTCCTGCCCGAGGGCGATCGCGCCTCCGTGGCGAGCAAGCTCGCCGCCGCCTTGATCGGCCGGCCGCCGGCGGAACCCGTCGAGCTGCGGCTGCGCGGCGATAAATCCGCCTCCCTCGTCATGAGCCGCGATACCGAAGGCGACCTCATCCTCCATTTCATCGACACGACCGAGCAGAAGAAGATCGAGGCGCAATTCATCCAATCGCAGAAGATGCAGGCCGTGGGCCAGCTCGCCGGCGGCGTCGCGCATGATTTCAACAATCTCCTGACCGCGATGATCGGCTTCTGCGACCTGCTGCTGTTGCGCTTCCGCCCCGGCGATCCGTCCTTCGCCGACATCATGCAGGTGAAGCAGAACGCGAACCGCGCCGCCAATCTCGTGCGCCAGCTCCTCGCTTTCTCACGCCAGCAGACACTGCAGCCGCGCGTCCTCGACATCACCGACACGCTCGCCGATCTCTCGCATCTGCTGCGCCGGCTCATCGGCGAGAATATCGAATTGAAGGTCGTGCATGGCCGCGATCTCGGCCTCGTCAAGGTCGATCAAGGACAGCTCGACCAAGTCATCATCAACCTCGCCGTCAATGCCCGCGACGCGATGCCGAGCGGCGGGACCTTGACGATCCGAACCTCGAACATCGTCAACGAGACGCCGATTCGCCATGGCGACGAGATCATGCCGCCGGGCGAATATGTGCGCATCGATGTCGCCGATACTGGCATCGGCATCCGCAAGGAGAACCTCCAGCGCATCTTCGAGCCGTTCTTTTCGACGAAAGAGGTCGGCTCCGGCACCGGCCTCGGCCTCTCGACGGTTTACGGCATCGTCAAGCAGACGGGCGGTTTCGTTCGGGTCGAGAGCGAGCCGGGGAAGGGCGCCTGCTTCTCGATCTTCCTGCCGCGCCATCGCGGCGAGGAGGCGCAGGGTACGGTGCGGGCCGCCGATGATGCATCCTTGCCGCGCGATCTCACCGGCAGCGGTACCGTACTTCTCGTCGAAGACGAGGTCCCGGTCCGGCTCTTTTCGACGCGCGCTTTGAAAAATAAAGGCTACAAGGTGATCGAGGCGGAGAACGCGGAGCAGGCGCTTTCGATCCTCCAGGAAAGCGCGCAAAAGGTCGATCTCATCATCACCGATGTGGTGATGCCGAAGATGGACGGCCCGACTCTGATTAAAGAAGTGCGCGATCTTTATCCCGACAAGAAGCTCAAAGTGATCTTCATCTCCGGCTATGCCGAGGACAATTTCCGAAAGCGCCTCGGCGATGAGGCCGATATCCACTTCCTGCCTAAGCCTTTCAGCCTGAAGCAGCTCGCCGGCAAGGTGAAGGAAGTGATGCAGGAAGCCGAGACGCCGGCCGCTTGACGAGCGGTGAGGGCTCGAGGCGGCGCGCCGCGTTTAGGGCGCGTCAATGATCAGGCGAGAAGGTCGACTGTACCGCCCGACTTCTTTTCCGTCTGCTCTTTCAGCTGCTCCTTGATGTCCGCCGCCATCTGCTTTTCGATCGCCGCCCGCTGTTCGGGGGACATCGTTTCGAGATCCTTGCGCGTCATATGGTGGCTCGCGAGCCATGCATCCTCGAGCCGCTGCGCCGGCGTTTCCTTCATGTAGTTGAGAAAGGCTTGAGCGGGATCGGTGGTCGCGCCGCCCGCGCCTTGATCCGTCCCTAACGTCGCGTCCGATGGGTCGAGCGCGACATAATCGTCGAGCATCGACTGAAAGCCGGTCGGATCGCTCGTCGCGTTCGAATTGGTGTTTGGCAGATACGCCGAAGGGTTCGTCGCACTCGAAACTTGCATCGCCATTCCTCGTCGGCAGTCGAAATATTCGCTCGCTAAATTGATGACGGCGAGGGCGCTGCAGGTCTCGTGCCAAGGTGGCAGTGCCATTTCGGCGCGCGAAGCCGCGGAAAATCGCCTTGGGTCGTGCCACAACGCCGCGCGAGCGGCAGAGTTTGCCGGGGCGACGGGCAAGTTTTTCAAAAGTTTCGCCCGCTCTGACGCGCCCGACCCGGAGCGCCGGCTTGACTTCGCGGCGAGATTATTAATAATCCATAATCATAAGGGAGGCACAATGCCGCGACCGGCGCAAACGGCCGAATTGGTGAATTTTCCCCAGCCCCCGGCGGGACGGGCGGAATGGCTCGCCGGCATTCTGCGCGCGCGCCTCTGGAACGGCGATTACCGACCGCATCAATGGATTCGCGAGAACGCGCTCCGCATCGAATTCGGGCTTTCGAACGGCCCGGTCCGCGAAGCCTTGCAAGCGTTGGTCGCCGAAGGCCTGCTCGAGCGCGTGCCCTATTGCGGCATCCGCGTCCTCGCTTTGAGCGATCGCGAAATCGTCGAGCTCTTCCAGCTGCGCTCGGCCCTGTTGGAGCTCGCGGCCGAGCTTGCGGCGCGACGCGCAAATCCCGCCGCGTTGTCCCGCGCGCCCGACGTGCTGAAGCAAGTCAATCTCCATGCCGAGCCGAGGCCGGCGCCGGGCCACCTCATGGGCTGGGTCGTCGAGGCCTCCGGCAATCGGGAGCTCGCGCGCGCCTGGGAAAGATTGGCCGGCAAGAGCCGCATGTATGTCTATGAATCGAGCCGCCGCGCCGCCGATCCCGAAGCGGCGACCCGCGAGGCCGAGGCGCTCGTCGCGGCGATCGTCGCCGGGCGCCCCGCGCAAGCGCGCAAGGCTGTCCGCATTCTGACACAGCATCAAATCAAGGACCTTGGGCTCGACCTCGATTTGTGAGGCGGGCCTGACGCAACAAAGCCGGGGAGCAGCGCATGAGTGATGTCGTGACCATCATCGATACGAAGAATCTGGAGCTCGAGGCGGTGCAGCGCGGGCGGGTCAACATGATCAAGCGCAAGCGCCTGCCGCTCGATACCGGCGTTCCGGGCGTCACCGCCGAGTTCTCGCTCTCGGTTGTCCCCGACGGCTATTTCACGCCGCGCCATCGCCATAATTTCGATCAAATTCGCTACACGCTGACCGGCGTGCAGAGCACTGGCCACGGCGATCTGGGGCCGGGCGAGATCGGCTATTTCCCCGAAGGCGCCTATTACGGACCGCAAGCGCAGAAGGGCGAATGCGAGGCCCTGGTGCTGCAGTTCCAGGGGGCCTCGGGCGAGCATCTCCTGAGCAATGAGGAGATGAACGCGACCTACCAGAAGATGCGCTCGGCCGGTGCCGTTTTCGAGAACGGCATCTATCGCGGCACGACCGCGGAAGGAAGGCGCAAGAACAAGGACTCCTACGTCGCAATCTGGGAAGAGCATGAGGGCAAGCGGCTCACCTTTCCGACGCCGCGCTATCGCACGCCGGTGATGATGCAGCCGCAGCACTACCGCTGGGTCGCCGACCGCGACCGGCCGGGCATTGAGACGAAGCATCTCGGCACTTTCACCGAGCTTCGCACCGGCATCGGCTTCTTCCGCTTGACGCCCGGGGCGACGCTTGCGGCCGAGCGCCACCGCGATGCGGAACTCCGCTATTGCATCGAAGGCTCGTTTTCCTATGGCGGGAAGAATTGGGGCGAGGGGGCCTATCTCTTCATTCCGCCGGGGGCGGATACTGATGCTTTTGCCTCTGCGACGGGCGCAAGCTTCTTCTACATCTCGCTGCCGCTGATCGCAGAGTTCGCAGCACGACAGAAAGAGACCGAAACGCGCGTCGCTGCGGAATGATTACATGTCGCTGCAAAGGACGCCGTGCGTCCTTCGCCCCTCGACAAGCTCGAGGTGAGGAAGCTCGGGATGAGGGGCTTGCGGTGAATGGCATCGTCTAATGATGCCACGCCCACCCTGAGCTTGTCGTCCTTCGTCAGGCTCAGGCGGCGCACGATGCTCATGCAGCGTCACATGCAATACCGCCAGTGAGGAGAGGGGTTGCCAAAAGCGGCGGTCCTTGAAGATAAACGACGAAATGAAACAGGGAGGAATGACGATGAAAGCGTGGCGACTGGCCATATGGACCCTTGGCGCGATCGGGGTTGGCACTTCATCGATGAGCAACGTGGCTGCTGCCGCCGATAAAATCCGCGTCGGCACGCCCGAAGGTACGGCCTTCATGTTCGCGGTGATCGATGTCGGGATCGGTACCGGCATTTTCAAAAAGCACGAACTCGAGGTCGAGAAGCTCAATATCGCGGGCGGCGGCAATCAGGCTGAGGCGATTGCTACTGTCGCGGACGATTTAACCGTCTCCGGCAATAACGAAATGGCGTTCATCGC
>CAYMNX010000634.1:0-2614 GCA_964391905.1 uncultured Rhizobiaceae bacterium | reverse complement strand
CGGCGCTGGGCGCGCGCGTCGGCGCCGCCGGCGGCGCCTCGGTCGGCGCCGCGACCGACCCGTCGCAGATCTATCTCGGCCAACCGGTCTATAAATAGCCAAGCCGGCCTAAGCATTTAGCGCGGCGGCGCGCGACATGGGTGCCGCCTTCCCGCCGCTCGCCGCTCTCTCCGCAGCGGGGCTGCCCTGGGCCGAAGCGCTGTTGCGCGCATTGTGCGGGCTGATGCTGATCCCGCACGGGCTGCGTGCGTTCTTCGGCTGCTTTCCCAATTCCGGCTCGCGCATTCTCAACCCCAAGCTCCTCGCCGCGGGACTCGAGCGTTCGGGCTTCCGGCCGGGACGCCTCTGGATCTGGTACGTGGCCGTGGTCGAGTTCGGCGCGGGACCGCTCCTTGCGCTCGGGCTCTTCACCCGGCTCGCGGCGCTGCTCGTCTTTCTCTTCTTTCTCGGCGCGACCTACGACCATGCGCGCTTCGACGGTTATTTCTGGAACAAGCTCGGCATGGAGTATCCGATGCTGTGGGGCGCGGTCGCGCTCTATTTCGTCTTCGCCGGCGGCGGCGCGATCGCGCTCGACCGGCTGGTGTTGGGCTGAGAGCGCGGCCTTTGCTTCGGACGCCAGCGCGGCCAGAACGCGGCGGCGAAGACTAGGAGCATGATGAGCAATACGGTGATCGTCATTTGAATGACGCCGAAATTGGTCGCATCCTTTGCCACCAACCAGCTCGTCATCACGCCCGCGACGATCAGCGCGGCGCGCGCGATCCAACTCAACATGGCGCGTTCTCCGCAATTCGCGACGACCGCCGATCTTAAGGCAGCGCGGCAGTGCGTTCTTGATCTGCATCAAGAGGGATCGATCGCGGTAAAACGCCTTGACGAGCAAGGCCGGCTCGCAATATCGTAGCGAGCGATACATAATCATGGTCTTCGCCCGCGCGAAGAAGGCGGGCGGCGACCCGATAGCGACGCTGCATCGCGAACCGTCATCCATCGCCAATCAGGAGCAACGCCATGTCTCTCACCATCTATGAAGCATCGATCGAAGTCTTCGTCCGCGGCCTCGGGGTTCTGTCGGCGCTGCTCGACAAGGCCGCCGCTCACGCCGAGGCGAGAAAGATCGATCCTGTCATTTTCATCAATGCCCGGCTCGCGCCCGACATGTTCGCGCTCGCCCGCCAGGTGCAGATCGCGAGCGATACCGCAAAGGGTTGCGCCGCGCGCCTTGCCGGAATCGAGATACCGAGCTTTGCCGATACCGAGACGACGTTTCCGGAGCTGCAGATCCGTATCGGCAAGACGCTCGACTTCCTGCGCGGCATTCCGGCGGCGAAGTTCGAGGGCAGCGAGGATCGCACCGTCACGATCCGCCTCGCCGGGCAAGACAAGAAATTCTCGGGCCGCTCCTATCTGCTCACCTTCGCCCTGCCCAATTTCTATTTTCACCTCACGACCGCCTACGGCATTCTGCGCCACAACGGCGTCGAGATCGGCAAGATGAATTATCTCGGACTCTGACCGTCTCCGCGTGAAGCGGCGGCGTGCGGGTCGTCTCGGGCCAGCACGCCGCCGCCATCGACCATGATCACCCCGCCCGTGCTGTCGCCTCGATTCCGCAATCCGCGCGGTGCCGTGATCCGGGGCATCGGCGCAATTGTTTCGCCACGGCAACGTGTCACGACAGGCCGCGCTGACGCTGGTGCGGCGGGGCCCGGTTTCCTTTACCAAAGCTTAATAGATGCGCCCGCCAAAAGTTGTATTTGTGCAACAGCTTCCAAGAATCTTGAATACTGCATTGCGAGACTAATTGACCGCCTATAACCATTGGCTGATGCTCCCGTTTACCGTAAGCGGCGGCCCCGCGGTCCGTCCGCGGCTGCGGGATGTCAGTTACTAGGGGGTCATCATAATGAAAAATGTTCAGCGGAAGACGTTAGCGCTTGGGAGCCTAACGGCAACTGTCGCCTTGTTGGCTGGCTTGTCCAATGCCAGCGCGCAATCGTCGCCCGCGCCCGCGCAGCGCGCGCCGGGCGCCGGATCCTTCCCGCAATCCTTTCTGATTCCGGGGACCAACACTTCGATCAGCATCTACGGCGTCATCAAATCGACCTGGAAAGCCAATTGGGGGTCGCAGCATCTCTCCAATGCGGGCTTCCCGGCGGGCGGCGCGAGCGTCGCTTTCCCCTTCACCACCTTGGCTTTGGATGGGCCGGGCGCGGCGCGCGTCGGTCCGACGCCGGGGCAGCGCTCGCTCAATGGCGGTCTCAGCGCCTTCGCCAATGCCTCGACCCTGACCTTCGAGACCCGCACGCCGAGCGCGCTGGGTGAGGTCAAGACCGTCCTCGCCATGGACATGAACCTCATCCCGAACCAGGGCAACTACTCGACCTCGGTCACGACCCAGAGCATCAATCCGCGTCCGGGCCAGGGCAACACCGATGCGCCGCGCCTCCTCTGGGCCTATGCCACGATCGGTCCCTGGCTCATCGGCCAGTACAACACCGCCTGGGCCGATCCGCTGCTCTTTCCCGATGTCAGCGATGCGGGATTCAATCCCGGCTATATGAACACGGCGAATATCCGCCAGCCGCAGATCCGCTACACCTATCTCGCC
>CAYMNX010000633.1:0-3614 GCA_964391905.1 uncultured Rhizobiaceae bacterium | reverse complement strand
ATGGCAAATGAGCGGCAGATCCTGCTGAAGATCGTGCTGCCGGCGGCGCTGCCCTATATTATCGCCGGCATGCGGCTCGGCATCGGCCGCGCCCTCGTTATGGTCGTCGTGGCCGAGATCTACGCCGCAACCAAGGGCCTCGGCTATCTCATCTTCCAGGCCGGCGGGCTTTACGACACGGCGCAAGTCTTCGTCGGAGTCGTGATCCTTGCCGCAGCGGGCATGCTGCTCAACGCTTTCCTGCGCTGGCTCGAGAAACACCTCGCGCCCTGGCAGCACGTGCAGAGCGAATAGGGAGGGCCGAGAGGCACCGATGATCGAGATTCACAGCGTGTCGCATGGCTATGCCGGCAGCGACGGTACCTATGTCTTCCAGGCGCTCGCCAATGTCTCGCTGACAATCGAGAATGCGACGTTCGTCTCGTTCCTCGGACCCTCGGGCTGCGGCAAGACCACGCTGCTGCGTATCGCCAATGGCTTGATCACGCCGAGCGAGGGCGAAGTCCGGATCGACGGCAAGCGCGTCGACGGCCCTGCGCCCGACCGCGCCATGGTGTTCCAGGAATTCAATCTCCTGCCCTGGCGCACAGCACGCGGCAATGTCGAGTTTCCGCTCGAAGTCCAAGGCGTCGGCAAGTCGCAGCGCGCGCAGATCGCGACTCGCGCGCTGGCCCAGGTCGGGCTCGATCGCTTCGGCGATTTCTTTCCCCACCAGCTTTCGGGCGGCATGAAGCAGCGCGTCGGCCTCGCGCGCGCTCTGGGCGTCGGCCCATCCTATCTTTTCATGGACGAGCCTTTCGGCGCGCTCGACCCGCAAATCCGCGAGATGATGCAGATCGAGCTGATGAAATTATGGGACAGCGACCGCAAGACCGTGATATTCGTCACCCACAGCGTCGACGAGGCGGTATTTCTGTCGGATCGGGTGGTGATGTTCGGGGCCTCGCCCGGACGCGTCATCGCCGACCTGACGATCGATCTACCGCGGCCGCGCTGGGTCGATGACGAGGCGGTCAAGACGAGCGAGAGGTTCATCCATTATCGCAACGACATTTGGCGGCTGTTGAAGCAGCAATTGGGCCACATGCCCAACGCGTGAGATTGCGCCCGCCACGGGCGAACAGGGGGAGGAAAATGAAACAGCAGGATTTCGCTTGCGGCAGCGCGTCGCGCCGCGACTTCATCGCGTCGATGGCGGCTGTCGGGGCAGCCGCTTTCGCGCCGAGCCTCATCGCCCCGGCCGCGGCGGCAACGAAGCTTCGCCGCATCGACATGCATCATCATTTCCTGCCGCAGCACTATATGAAGGCCGAGGCCGAGCGCGCCCATAACGAGCACGGCAATTCCGAGATGCTGTCCTGGACCGCGGAGCGCGCGGTCGATGCGCTCGACAAGGCCGGCGTCGATTTCGCGATCGGCTCGATCTCGACGCCGGGCGTCTGGACCGGCAATGTCGAGCTGAGCCGCAGCCTCGCCCGCGAGTGGAACGAGGCGGCGGCTAAAACGGTGAGTGATCACCCGACCCGCTTCGGCTTCTTTGCGCCTGTCCCGCTTCCCGACACCGATGGCAGCCTCAAGGAGATCGCCTACGCCCTCGACACGCTCAAGGCCGACGGCATCAACTTCCTCTCGAATTACGACGGCAAATGGCTGGGCGATTCGGCTTTCGCGGCCGTGATGGACGAGCTCGACCGACGCAGGGCGCTCGTCTATGTCCACCCCACCTTTTCGCCCTGCTGCACCAACAACATGGTCGCGGGGCTCATCGCGCCGACGCTGGAATTTCCCTACGACACCACGCGAACCATCGTCAGCCTCATCACCTCGGGCACGACCACCCGCCATCCCAATATCCGCTGGATCTTCAGCCATGGCGGCGGCGCGCTCGCCGGCATTTATGGCCGCATCGAGGGCCTGGGCAACGCGCCGGCTTTCAAGGGCAAGGTCCCCGGCGGCGTGCCGGCGGAATTGCGCAAGCTCTATTACGACACGGCAAGCCTCAGCGCGGTCTCGACTCTGCCGGCGCTGTTGAAGATCGTGCCGGCATCGCAAATTCTACTCGGCAGCGATTATCCGCTCGCCGGGCCGCCGCCAACCGACATCATGGTCAAGAAGGCCGTTGCCGAATTCGAAGAGATGAAGCCCTCGCCGAAATTGAAGCAGGCGGTCGAGCGCGACAATGCGTTGCGCCTCGTGCCGCGCATCGCCAAGGCCGCGCAAGGCGCATAGTCGAAAAAGGGTAGAGAGAATGGCCGCTCAAAAAAAGCGCAGCAAAGCCAAAGCGAAAACCCGGGCGCGCGCAAAATCGCCGCCCGGGCGGATCGATCTGCATCATCATTTCCTGCCTCAGGCCTACATGGCAGAGGAGCAAAAGCGCACCAGCGTCGCCCATGGCAACACCAATATGCTGAGCTGGACGCCGGAGAAATCGATCGAGCAGATGGACAAGGCCGGCATCGCCTTCGCCTTTGCCTCGAGCTCGACGCCGGGCGTTTGGTATGGCGATATCGAGCTGGGGCGGCGCCTCGCGCGCGAATGGAGCGACGCCGCGGCCGAGGCGATCCGCCGCTATCCGAACCGCTTCGGCCTCTTTGCCCCGATCCCCCTGCCCGATGCCGACGGCAGCCTCGCCGCGATCGAATACGCGCTCGACGAGCTGAAGGCCGATGGGATCGGGCTCCTTGCGAATTACGAGGGCAAGTGGCTTGGCGATCCTTCCTTCGCGCCGGTGCTCGAGGAGCTCAACCGGCGTCAGGCGATCGTCTATGTCCATCCGACCTTCACGCCCTGCTGCACCGGGACCGTGCCCGGCCTCTCGATGCAGACGCTCGAATTTCCCTTCGAGACGACGCGTACGATCGTGAGCCTCATCACCAGCGGTACGACCACGCGCTTCCCCGATATCCGCTGGATCTTCGCCCATAATGGCGGCGCCACGCCGATGCTGATCGGCCGCATCGAGGAGATGGATCATCGCCCGATCGGCAAGAACTTCCCCGCCGGCATGCGCGCGGAGCTCAAGAAATTCTATTACGACACGGCGAGCGCCTGGAATGACGGTGCGATGGCGGCGCTTTTCGGCATCGTCTCGCCGAGCCACGTCATGTTCGGCAGCGACTACCCGTTCCTGCCGGCCGTCGAGGCGGCGAAAAAGATGAGCAAGGTCAAGCTGTCGCGCGCCCTCCACGCGATGGTCGACCGCGACAACGCGCTGAAGCTCTTCCCGCGGCTCAAAAAGCTGAAGCTTTAACGCGCATCGTTGCGAGCGAAGCAATCGAGGGTGCGGTTGGCCCTGGATCGCTTCATCGCTCTGCGCCTCGCGCTGACGATCGGTTACGGCCGATTCTTGCCGGGCCGCTTGCGGTATGCCATTGCCCGCGCCATATTCAGCCTATGGCCGAGACCAATAAATCCGACGATCAGATCCAGATCTTCACGACCGACCAGTCGATGCATGAAGCGATGCGTCAGCAGATCGCGGACATGCTGGCCCAATCGGATCTCAGCGAAGAGCAAAAGCAGCAGATTCTGGTGGCGATGCAATGCCCCTGCTGCGGCGCCTCCGGCGTCTCGCTCAGCATCAAGCTGAAAGACTAAAAGAAACATCGCGGCAT
>CAYMNX010000632.1:0-4388 GCA_964391905.1 uncultured Rhizobiaceae bacterium | reverse complement strand
TTCGCCGCCTCGCGCGCGCAAGCGATAAAGATCTTCGTCTCGGGCGTCAGGAGCTGATTCTTGCGCGTCACGATCGCGATCGGCAGCGGCTCGATCGCGACGTCGACCGGTAGGGCCTTGAGCACCGGCTGCCGCAGGTTGAAGAGCCGCAGCATCGAAGCAGGAATGACCGAGATGAAGTCGCTATTCGCGAGCAAGTAATTCCGCAGATGAAACGAGAAGGACAAGACCGATGCTCGCGGCGGCTCGAGTCCCTGCGCATGAAAGACAGCGGCGATCGGCGAGCTCAGCACCTCGTTGGGCGGGGTGAGGATCCACCGCTCGCCCGCAAGCTCGGCGAGGCGAAGCTTGCGGCGTTGCGCCCAGCGGCTTTGCGTGCCGGCGACGATATGAAGCGGATCGTAAAACAATATTTCGGCGTCGAGATCTTCGCCAAGGCCCGGACGCGCGATGCGGCCGATCATGAGATCGACTTGGCGCTCGCGCAATTCGCGGAACTCCAAGGTGACGGTCTGGGCCTGGATCACCTGCACGACCATGCGCGGGTACTGCGTCGTGAGACGCTCGACGATGCCCGGCAGCAGACCGGCCGCGACCGATTCGGGACAGCCGATGCGCACTTCGCCGGTGGTGGGATCGGCGAGGAACTCGATCTCATTAATGCCCTGGCGAAGCTCGTCGAAAGCCGCGCGGCTGCGCGCAATCAAGGCCCGACCGAACGCCGTCGGCGCGACGCCGTTCGGGCTGCGATCGAGCAGCCGGACCCCAACGGCGTGCTCGAGATCGGCGACCGCCTTCGATACGGCGGGCTGCGAAATGGATAGCCGCGCCGCC
Source organism: uncultured Rhizobiaceae bacterium (assembly GCA_964391905.1). Lineage (GTDB taxonomy): Bacteria > Pseudomonadota > Alphaproteobacteria > ATCC43930 > CGMCC-115725 > CAIKMD01. The sequence continues at coordinate 3,554 of CAYMNX010000632.1, read as the reverse complement.
GCCTTCGCCATGCTGCCCCATTGCGCCACGGCCAGCAGGACATGGATGTCTCGCAGGGTCATCCGCCGCCCGATGCGGCGCTCCCATGTTCCGATCGCGTCAACCATAACGAGCCGGTTATAGGGGACGGCAAAGGAAGAATTTCCGCTTTATACCATGCTCCGATAGCCTTAACGAGTGGACAAAGGGAGGAAGCGATCGGCCATGCTGCGGCTCTACCATTATTGGAGTTCCGTTTGCTCGCAAAAAGTGCGGATGTGCCTCGCCGAAAAGGGATTGCCCTATGAGAGCACCCATCTCGATCTTTTCACCTTCGCGCATTGGGAGCGTTCCTATCGCCGAATAAATCCGAAGGGTGTGGTTCCGGCGCTCGACCACGACGGAAGGATCGTCATCGAATCGAATGTCATCCTCGAATATCTCGAGGACGCCTTCCCGCAAATGAGGTTACGGCCCGAGAATAATTACGCGCGGGCGCAAATGCGGCTCTGGATCTTCAATTCCGAGGAAATCGCTCACGCCAATGTGAATATCGCATCGCACAATCCGCGGCATGCGGTCCGGCTGAGGGACAAGCCCTACAGCCAGGAGCAGCTCGAACGCGCTGCCGCCAATTGCCCCAATCCAATCATCACGGCGCGGTTCCGCCATCGCCTCGCGCATGGCGTCTCCGAGGCCGAGGAAACCCAAGCTTACACGGCGCTCGCCTACTTGCTTGGCCTGATGGAGGAAACGCTCGCTGCGGGGCCCTGGCTTGCCGGAGAGGATTACTCTCTGGCCGATATCGCCATGGCGCCCTTCATCAACCGCATCGAAGTGTTGAAGCGTCCCGAGATGGTAAGCGCGGCCACGCGGCCGCGGATTGCCGATTGGTGGCAGCGCATTCAAGCACGGGCCGCCTATAAAGAGGCGTTCTCCTTCGCCAATCCCGACAAGACCGATCCGATCCGGCGCTAGGCGGCGTTTGAAGAGGACGGAAAGCTGATGTCAGTCGTCGCTTCTGACACAAGATCTCCGGAAGAGGTGTGCGGCGTCGCTGCCGCACCGCCTCCCTGCGCCATCTCAGGAAATGACCGCCGTCTGATCGGAATAGTTGACGGTCAGCGTGATCAATCCTTCGTTCAAGCTCCAGCGGAAAAGCTGGTAGCGCCGCAGGCCGGCCTTGTGGAAGACGTCCTGGTCGAGAATGGCGCGCGCCTCGGCAAAGGATTTGGCGCGGATGATGAACATCCCCTTGGTCGGCTTGTCGGCGGCTTCCTCTTGCAAAGGCCCGGCCCCGAAGAGGACGTGGCGCCGTTCGAGATCGATCTGGCCGAGGATATGCTCATGCAGCTTCTCGGCGAGGCCCGGTCCGCTCAGCGGCTCGGTAATCGCGATGTAAAGCTCCTTGTGAAGCAATCCCGCCAGCACGGCTTCGAGCGGCTTCTCACCTTGAGGCATGTTGGTCCTCTCTTTCGCAGCAAGCATTCTTCGCCGGAGAAGCTTGCCGGAAAACCGAGCTGAAGCCAATGACACGCGGCGCAACCAACGAGGTTCTGATCGGCGTCTTGGCAAGCGCCATCCTTTGCCGCGCGTGCCAAGCCTATCTGATGATCGGAAGGAGGAAACGATGATTCGCACGCGGCTATGCGACCTGCTCGGGATCGAGCATCCGATTGCATTGGGCGGCATGGGCTCGATCTATGCGCCCGATCTTGTCTCCGCCGTCTCGAATGCAGGCGGGCTCGGCGCCATGGGCTGCCATGGGCTGAGCCCCGACCAGCTTCGCGCCGGAACCGCCGCGATCCGCAACAAGACCGGCAAGCCCTTCGCGCTCAATTTCCTTCTCTTCGATCTGCGCGAGGACAGTTTCGCCGCCGCGCTCGAATTGCGGCCGCCACTCATCGCCTTTGCCTGGCCGCGGCCGGAGCAGGATTTGAGGCCCTTTATCGCGCGCGCCCACGATGCGGGGAGCAAGGTGACGTTCATGGCGGGGGGCGTTCCCGAGGCACGCCGCGCGGTGGAGGCGGGCGCCGATATCATCATCGCGCAAGGAACGGAAGGCGGCGGCCATGTCGGCTGGCAAGCGAGCCTGCCGCTTATTCCGATGGTGGTCGATGCGGTGGCCCCGATTCCGGTGCTGGCGGCGGGCGGGATTGCGGATGGACGAGGCCTCGTCGCCGCGCTCGCGCTCGGCGCCGATGGCGTGTTGCTTGGCACGCGATTTCTCGCCAGTGCAGAATCGCCGCTGCATCCCAACTTCAAGCAGGCGATCGTCGAGAGCGACGGCCATGATACGCTGCTTTCGGAAATCCCCGACATTGCCGCCGGGAAGGTATGGCCGGGCGCGATGTCGCGCTCCAAGCGCAACCGCTTCATCGAACGCTGGGCGGGACGCGAATGGGCCCTGCGGCGCGACCAGGCCGCGGCGCTGGCCCAAGTTCAAGCGGCGCGCCGGGGCGGTGATCGCGACGAGGCGCCGCTCTCGATGGGACAGGATGCGGGTCTCATCCACGATATCGCGCCTGCCGGCGAGATCGTGACCCGCATCGCGCGCGAGGCCGAGGCGATCCTCAGCCGGCGCTTGCTGCCCTTGACGCGGTGACGAGCGGAGGTGCGGATGGGCGCGTTTCTTACCTTGACGGCCGAAGACGGACATCGGTTCGCTGCCTACAGCGCCGAGCCAGACGCCACACCCAAAGGCGGCCTTGTGGTCGTGCAGGAGATCTATGGCGTCAACGCACATATACGCGCGGTGTGCGAGGACTATGCGAAAAGAGGCTTTCGCGTCATTGCGCCCGCGCTTTACGACCGCCAGCAGCGCGATGCCGAGTTCGGCTATACGGCCGAGCAAATGCCGCGCATTCGTGCCTTACGCGCGGCGATCGACTGGACGAAGCTGCCGCTCGACGTCGCGGCAGCGATCGCGTTTCTGCGCCCGTTGCGCGTCGGCATGGTCGGCTATTGCCTCGGCGGCTCGGTCACCTGGCTCGCCGCATGCCGGCTCGGCATCGAAGCCGGTGCCTGCTATTACCCGACCGATATCGCCAAGCAGCTTGACGAGAAGCCGCGCGCGCCGGTGATCGTGCATTTCGCCGCACGCGACCACATCATAACCCCGGAGATCGTCGAGAAATTCAAGGCGGCGCACGCCGATATCCCGACTTATCTCTATCCCGCCGAGCACGGCTTCAATTGCTGGCATCGGCGCGAGACGAACTACCACGCACCGAGCGCCGAGCTCGCTCTCGAGCGCACGCTCGCGCTTTTCGATCGCCATGTCAGGGGATAAGCCCCGTCCCCGGCGGCGGTCCGCGCCGGAACCAGCCATGCTCCCCTTCCGGCAAGAGCACGGCGCGCTGCATCAAGAGGCGAGCGCGCTACCCGACCAGCCGCCCGGTTTGGTAATCGGCAAATGCTTGGCGAAGCTCTTCGGCGCTGTTCATCACGAACGGGCCATTGGCGACGACCGGCTCGTCGATCGGCGCGCCCGCATAGAGAAGACAGCGGAAAGGCTGCCCGGTCGCGGCGATGCGAACCGTCTCGGTTCCGCCGGCCAGGCTCGATCGTGGATC